>JACCRL010000170.1 GCA_013813605.1 Gemmatimonadaceae bacterium | reverse complement strand
GGAAACAATGAACCTGGATCGTGCGATGCCTCGAGCCAATGCGCGCGAGCCGCCCCGCGCGCTGCGACATGCGCGCGGAGGTCCAGGGAAGGTCGAGGTGAACGACAATGGACGCGTCCTGAAGGTTTACGCCTTCGCTGAGAATGTCCGTCGTGAGCAGCAGTGTGACTGCTTCCGAGCTCTGGGCCGGCGGCACGCCGCTCGCCACGGGAGCGAACCGCTCAATCGCGGCACGACGCGAGATGGCGCCACCCGCAACCCTGCCGCCCGCTCCGGTAAGCGCGGCGACGTGTCCATCAGGTGCGATGATCCGGAAAAGTGCGCCGACAGTCGCGGAATATTGTGAGAAGGCTGTCACTCGCGCCGCCGGATCGTTCTGCCTGATACCGCGCAGTATCTGCGCACGCTCGGCATCGGTGCCGCAGCCACTGTTTTGCATCGCCAGGATCTCGCGAAGCGCATCTCCATGCGCGCGTACGCAGCATAGCAGGGGCGCGGTACCGGACACCGAATCTGCGAGCAGCTCCGCGAAGCCAAGTTGCAACGACCCTTCAGCGTAGCACCACGTCTCGAGCTCCCGTGCCGTTGGGTAAGTACCCGCCTCAAGCGCAGAAATCAGCGCCTCGGCGCGAGCGATCCGCTTGCGTACGCCGCTGAGCAACGCCGCATCGCTCGATGCTGCCATGTGCAGCAAGCCTTGGGCGACCAGTCCTGAAGCCACTCCGCTGCCGCGCGGCGGAAGGGCTGGAGGAAGATCGAGAATCAGCTCGACGACCTTCTCGTTAACGGGCACCGGGTGATAAACGGTCCGGCTGACACTGGGAATGTGTACGTCGGGGCCGAGTGCCTCCCTTTCCCGCCGGACGACGCATCTCGATAGCTCTCCTTCGCTCAGCACACGCGCTCTTCTGCCGAGGAACAAGCCGAGTAGCGTGATGAGGTCGTAGCTGGTGTTGTGGAAGGGAGTAGCGCTGAGCAGCAGCACGCGCGCCGCGGACACGAGAGCAGAGAGCCGGGAGTACCGGCGTGTCGCAGGATTTCTCGCGTGATGCGCTTCGTCCACAATGACGAGGTCATGAGCCCGGGCGGTTCCGCTGTCCAACGTGCCAGCCGTCCGGCTGAGGCCCTCGAACGTCAGGATGTCCGCTTTGACGTCCGTACGCTCGAGCGCATCCCGCCACATCGGCTTGAGGGAGGCCGGAATCACCAACAATGGCTGGTGTGCCTCCTTCATCAGCGCAGCGGCGACGAAGGTCTTGCCAAGGCCAACATCGTCGGCCAGCAGGGCACCACCAAACTCCTTCATCGCACTGCTGATTCTCGCGACGGCAGAAACCTGGTGTGGCCTGAGGATGACGCTTCCAACGGAGATCGCCCGCTTCTGTTCCAGAAAGGCTACCGCGATCATCCGCCTGACGTCGTCTACATCGCGGATATCGATTCCGAATCCCACTCCAGTAATTCCTCCACAGCTTCACTACTCATCCCGTAACTCTCGAGCGCGGCACGCTGGACTTCAGCGTCATCCGGCACGGTGCCCGCTGCCGCGAGCTCGCCAAGCGGCGCGAGGATACTCTTCGCGCGTTCCCAGTCGCGGGGAATGGGCAGCAACGCCATCGTCCAGCCCAGATACCTGTGGTAGCCTCCACGCGCAGGCTCGGCGATGCAATTGAGCCACGCCGATGCAAGGGAGGAGTTGAGAATTACGCTCATGGCGCGCGCGTCTTCCGTTGTCGGGCACTTCAGGGAGTAACAGCTGTTGAGCGGGACGAGGTCATCTCCGGCCGAGACAGCGATCGCGCGGAGCGTCACTCCAAAATCCGCCCAGATTACACGCGCGAGCGTGCACCCGGCACTTTCAGTACGAAACAGCGTCCACCACGGGGCGGTGCCGTGAAGATCCGTGCGCGACCCGAGCGGCCGGCGCCACCGTGCCAGCCATCGCTCGGCTAACGGAGGCAGCGCGCGCAGGGATGTGCCCCGTGCATCGTGCGGCCAGATGATACGTTCGCCGTTCGCAGCATGTCGCCACCTGAAGAGCGTCTCCCCGCGTACCACCGCTCGGAGCATGCATGACTCGATTTCCCCGCCGGCAACCCTGGTTACGTCACCCTCGTTTCGCTCCGCGTTAACCAGATATGCGGCGTTGCAGCCCGTCTTCACTCCGAGCAGTGGGCGGCCGAAGATGCTTAGCGCCAGCGGAACTCCCGCGGCGGCGACACGATCGAAGCTGCGTCTAACGTTGGGTGGGACGAGCAGCCACGGACTCCCTGGGCTGTCGTCGAGCGGAAGCGATCGCGGACTCGCACACCATTTCGCCAGCGATCCGCGCCGGTAGACGGCCATGTCGGCAGCCACTACGGCACGTCGCGCCGCGCCGGACTCCTTTCTAGCCACCACCGTTGCCGGATACACCGCCGCGTCGAACGCCGATGGCGCATCGCTGAGATCCTCGACGCCGACGACGGAACTCTCTTCCAGCAGCAGGCGCCGTATTCCGCCCCCGGCGAGGGAATGCCAGAGTTTTGCGGGGACCAGCAGTCCAACCGTTCCACCCGGTCGAACAAGCTGTAGCGATCTTTCCACGAAGAGAGATGCGGCATCTACCTGGCCGCCGAACCCTTTTCCCGCCCCCGCACCGCGCGCGCCCTGCTCCCATGCGGCGTTGCGGTAAACGGAAAACTCGCGCCTCATCGCCTCTCTGCCGGCCGCCGGAATGTGATGGATTCTAACCCAGGGCGGGTTACCGATGACGACGTCGAAACCGCGTCTTTCAGCGATGCCGGAAAAATGAACCCCGAATGTGAACGGAAGAGCACCGCCTTCACGAAGCCGGCGCAATCTGGCCGTCGTTGCGTACTGTTTCTGCCGGGCTTCCAGCACCCTTTCTCGCAGCAGGCGATCGGGATGGTGCCGGTCCCCGAAGAGGTCGCGGGCGCGGGCCGCCCGCAGTATCTCGGCCCGCGCTGTTCGCTGCGCACGCTGATCGGCGACGAGCAGCGCTTCGGCGCGTCGCCGTTCCTCTCGGTCCAGTGCGCGGCACAGCGTCCGCTTGCGCGCGCCCGTCGCGCGGCCGTAGCGCGCCCTCATCACCTTCAATCGTCTTCCCCCCGCCTCCACGGCACCCGAAAAAGCACCGCCCGCGAGCGAGTCACCGACTCTGATGTTGCGATCGAGGTTGGGAAGTGGCGCGACACGCATCGGGTTCTTCTCACCGCCATCAACAACGATTGCAAGCCAGAGGCGCAGCTCGCACAGCCATACGGCAGTGGGGTTGATATCCACGCCAAAGATCGCCGTGGACAATACATCTCTCCTCACCGCGTGAAGCGGCAGATCGTCTCCCGCCTCCACCCTGAGCCGGGCCAGTCTTTCGAGCATCTGCACCAGGAAAGCCCCCGACCCGCACGCAGGATCAAGCACACGCAGCTCGCGCAGACGGCCGAGGTCGCTGTGCTCCGCGAGCGCGGCACCAAGCGTCGACTCGACGAGATCTTCCACGAGCCGCTGCGGTGTGTAGAAAGCACCGCTGGTCTTGCGCTCGGGCGCTGCCATCAGCGCCTCGAACGCTTTACCGAGAATTTCCGGATCGATAGCAGTCTCGCTCCACCGCGTGGCATCCTCTCGCGCCGTGAAGCGATAGCGCGAGAGGAGCCGCCCGAACAGCTCACCAAACATCTCGTCAGAGAAAACGCATTCTCGCATCCGCTTTTCGAGTGGGGAGCGAGAAAAGAGTCCCCCGTTCAGGAACGGGATGTTCCCGAACTGGCGCGCGCGCGTGGACCTTTCTCCAACGCGCGTGTTGAGCGTGCCGAAGAAGAGAGGCTCGAGCACCCTCCGCTGGTAGTTGCCACGCCCGGCGACGCAGCTGTCGTAGCCGTTGGCAAGAAATCCGAAATCCCCGTTGAGCCAGCCTCTCGTCTCGAGGAAGGAGAGAAAGAGCAGCCGCGAGACGTGGAGGAGAGCAAGATCGCTCCGCTCGGTGATCGATCCCTTTACGCCAGGAGAGTTGCTCATCTCCCCGATCAGAAGCTGCAGCGCTCCGAAAAAGCGCCGCGTAATTCCTTCCCGGCCCAGGATGTCGATCCAGCGAGCGTGGGTCAGCATGTCTGACGGGCCGGTCGCCGCCTCGAGCGCGCACAACGTTTCGGCGTCGCTGTCGAGGACGCGACGGGACTCGCAATAAAGCGCGTGGACCCGCGGCGGGCGGCGCTCCCCGGACCAGCAAGCCAGTGCGACTCTGCATGGCGACTCGCTCACGCCGACGAGGATCCAGAGCTGGTGGGCGACGGTTGCAGCGAGCCCGGCGGCGGAATCCGTCAGAATCGTCCGCAGATCTGTCGCGCCGTCGGTGTTAATAACGAGTGCCCGCAGCGCTCCCTTGCCCCTCGCCACGTGCGCGTCACTGATGCGGGCGGAAAGTCTCAATGCGCGCACCGCTTCGCCATCAAGCACCTGCAAATCGGTGGAGAACCCCAGTGCGCCGATGATCGCGTAGATGGACTCCGGCGATGATGGGGAGGATAGCAGACGCCTGGCGCTCTCGAGTGTCTGCACCCGGCCAGGCTAATCCCCAGTACCCTCGCCATTGGCATCGATCGCGGGCCGACAGGCGCGAAACTCCGCTCCCGAACGTAGTTTCCAGAATCATCCGCGCTGCGCCCATCCCCCTTCAGCAAGTCTTCGCGAGACCCGCACAAATGAATTCACGTCAGATCACACTCGCCCTGCTCGCCGCTGCCGTTCTTCCGCTTTCGGCAAGCGCTCAGGGTCAGACTTATCCGAACACCCGGAAAGTGGATCAGGTCGATGTCTACTTCGGCGAGAAGGTGGCCGATCCCTACCGCTGGCTGGAGGAAGAGAACGCGGCTGAAACCGCGAAGTGGGTCGATGAGCAGAACAAGGTCACCTTCGCGTATCTGGAAAAGATTCCCTACCGCGGAGCGGTGAAGGCCAGGCTCGGACAGCTGTTCAACTACGCGCGCTACGGTGCGCCGTCGCGGAAGGGAGACTATTACACCTTCTCGAAGAATACCGGCCTCCAGAACCAGAGCGTTCTCTACATCCAGAAGGGCCTCGACGGCGAAGCCGAAGTGCTGCTCGATCCGAACAAGTTCTCGACCGAGGGAACCACACAGCTCGCCGGCTTCTCGCGCTCGAAAAACGGCCGCTACGCCGCCTACGGGATGTCGAGCGGTGGCTCCGACTGGAGAGAGTTCCGCGTGATGGAGATACAGTCGCGGAAGCAGCTCACCGATGTCATCAAGTGGGCGAAGGTGACCGGTATCAGCTGGGCCGGCAACGGTTTCTACTACAGCCGCTACGACAAACCCGATTCGACCAACAACCTCACTTCGGTGAACGAAGGGCATAAGGTCTACTACCACCGCGTCGGCACTTCGCAGGATCAGGACGAGCTCGTCTACGAGAACAAGGCCAACCCGCAGCGCTTCCACAACGTCAGCACCAGCGAGGACGAGCGGTTTGCCTTTCTCAACATTTCCGACCGCGGCAAGGGCAAGAAGGGAAACGCCGTCTTTTTCCGCGACCTCAAGAAGGGAGACAAGACCTGGACGCCGATCGTCGCCGAAGTCGGTGACTACCTGTACTACCCGATCGACAACGTCGGCGA
>JACCRL010000164.1 GCA_013813605.1 Gemmatimonadaceae bacterium | reverse complement strand
GGTGATGTCGATGATCTCGTGCCGCTTCTTCGTCGTGAAGGTGAGGTACGAGGTGTGGGTCTTCACACCGATTCGCGCGCCGAGCCCGGGATCAGTCCCGAATGCCACGAATGGTCGACATCGGACTCGAACTTCGACCGCCATTCACCGAGCGTGATGACGGTCGGGTCGAAGACCTTCGTCTCCTGCCTGATCTTTCCGTTCGCGGCAAGGCTGGTGAACTTGTCGCGCGTCACCGACTGTATGGCGCCGCTGTCGTCGCGGTAATAGACCAGCCCGCTGTTCACCATGCTCGCTCCGAGCCGCGGCTCGAGCGCGCGGAGGGCACGGAAAAGTCCGTCGATCGAGCAGCCCGATGCGCCCGCCGCAGATTGGTCCACCGCCACCGTGAGAAATCGCCCGTTGCTCCAGTCGCGCCCCACCGTCAGCGGGGAGCCGTGCGCCTTCCAGCCGGCGAGAAACGTGTCCGTTTCTCTGAGCAGGTCCGCGGCCGCGGATTCGCTGAGCAATCTGTCGCTCCCGAAAACCCACGTCCTCGCGTCATCGGGAAGTGTGTCGAGCGGTACGAGTGGCATTCAAACTCCTGGCAATATTTTCGAGCGCCGCCTTCAGCCGCAGATCTGTCCGGCCAGAAACCAGCAGCGTGTATAGGGCGACGTCTTGAAGAACGCTAGCAGCATCGCTCCGACCTTGCTCTCTCCGCCCTGCGAGGGATGCGTGCCGTCGCCCTGAAAGTCGGCCGGGCTCCACGAAAGTCCATCGCTGCGTGCCGACGTTCCATTGGCCCAGAGGTAGGGGCCCCACCCCAGCCAGGCCGCGGCACCGGCCGCGTAGCTAAGCGTGCCCGCCGTCGCATTGGGCGGGTTCCCCCTTGCTTCGGCGATCTGTGCATCGATCAGCCACTTCACCGCGAAGCCCTCCTCGTACGCGAACGGCTCGGGGCTGAGCTGCGTCGTCGCGTACCCGGCGTAAATGCGGCTGGAAAAAAATACCAGCTGCAGGTTCGGATACCGCGTCTTCAGCGACCGCGTGACTTCGCCGAGCTGGCGAAACAGGACGCGCGCATTGGCGCTGTCGGCTGGAAGGCCGACGCGCGGGTTGGCGACAGCGAGCTTGACCCATGCTGCCTGCACCTGCTTCTCTCCCAGGCCGAGTGGCCCGAGCCTGACGTCACGAATGCGGTCGTAGTTGGCGGCTGTAGGAGCTGACCATGTGTCTGCGACCTGTCCCGCGGCGGCACCATTGACGATGACCAGATTTCTGCGGTTCACTTCGAGATCAGCCGAAGCGCGACCCATCAGCGTCCACGCCGCGCACGGCGGCGCCGAGCTTTGTGAGCACCACTCCTGCGTCGTGTTCGACATGCCAATCGAAATCAGCACGTACTTGCCCGCCGCGCTCGGGAGCCCGTTCACATCGAGCGGCCTGATCGCGTTCCGACCCGCGATCCCGGCGGCGTCATGATCGGCTGGGGGCTGATTCAGTCCCGAGGCATATAGACCGCCAGTATTACCGAAGTAGCTGCGCGCGCCCAGGTCAGGCAGCGCAATGCGGACAGTGTCCGTCGGCGGACCGGCAGGAACGGGCGGTGCGATCGGCGTCGAAGCGCACGCCCCCAGCGTGAAGGCAAGCGCAAGGGCGGCGGGTATGTGAAAGCTGAAAGTTGAGCTGGACAGGTAAGCCCCCGTTCGGCTGGCGATAACCGGTTCGACGCCAGTCCGGCCGGAATCGTTAACGCGCTTCGGCTGCCTTGCGTCGCCGCTCGAAGAGGGCCTTCGATTTTGCTTCCTGCACCACCTCGGCCTGGGCGGTTTCGGCGTCCATGTGCTCTTTCAGCGATGCCCATGTTTCGGGCGTCGGCTGCTGGTGGGCAACCAGGACCGCGAGCATGTCTGCATTGCGGGCCACGCACATGTCCTTGTCGAGGCTGACCACGGCGTGCGAGCGGTCATCGGCGAGAATCATCGTCCGCTTCATCTTGTGAAGAACGGCGGGATAGACGGGCGTTGAGGCCGTGAGGCTCAGGTTCTCAACAAGATGGAATCTGCCGTCCTTGTCCTGAAAATATCTGCGGTCGGGCTTCGTAATCACTTTTACAGCCATTAACTCTCCAGCTTCTGTAGTCAGCCCTCAAATCTACACCGATGAAGCGCGCTCTGGATTCTCCGAAGGGCGTCGCGTGAGTTCAGCGTCTCTGGAGCGGGCTTACCCGGTCAGATTGATTTATTTCCGGCGGCACGAGGATCGGCGCGACTTGTGTCGATGCCGATAATTCGTTTTCACGGACTCAGCTCGTGCCTGATCGTGGAACCGGCGTTGCGGTGTCGACC
>JACCRL010000159.1 GCA_013813605.1 Gemmatimonadaceae bacterium | reverse complement strand
GTCGTAATTCGCCGGCGGATGCCGGTCGTGGAGGTGCCGGTTTTCCAGCCTCCCGCATGACCGGGATTCATGGCTCCGGCGCCAGCAACTGCAGCAGCGCAGCGCTGCGCTGCGCTGCGCAGATGGATGCCTCGGCGAAAGCGCGGACGCAAGATGGGAAGAGCTCGAAGAATTCTGCGAGAACGAGGGACTTCCTCTCCGTGCTGGCCGGTCGATATATCCGACGCAACCGACCCTGATTCAGATGGCAACAGGGATCATTCGAAACGCGTTGCCCCCACTTCTAGCCCGCGCCGAACGCGGCAAGCAGATTTAGGGATGCAATCAGTCCTGGCGCGGAAGGCGGCGTTTTTCGGCTCTCTCCTCATTGTCACGGCTTGCGCCTCCGCGGGAAAGGGCGCCAACCTGTCACCCGCAGTGCAGCCGCCCGTGCTGCTTTCGAGCGGAATCCCGAACTGGCGATACGCGGAAAACGTCCGCAACGGGACACTCCTCGACTTGCGGATCGAGGTGAACCTGGACGCGGCGGGGCAGCCGATTCTGGAAACACTCAAGGTCACCGGGGTAGGTGCAATGGACAATCGCGGTGCGGTCATCGCCTGGCTTCATACCGCGCGCTTCCGGCCCGCACAGCAGGGCGGGCAGCCCGTGCCGGGAGTTTACCGGCGCCGAGTTGCCGTCAAAGCCACGACTCAACGCGTCGGGTAGCCACGAACGTTGCCCGATTGGTCTCAGCTCGAAGTAGAAGCGGCAACCGCGGATTATTTCGCGATGCTCGAAAAGGAGCTTCGCGGCCAGCCTTACAACAAGACCGCTCACCGGCGAGCACTTTCGGAAATATTGCGGGAGCGGTCAGATGGCTCCATCGAAAGAAAGCATCAGAATATCAGCTCGATTCTGATTGGCCTGGGTTATCCCTACATTTCCGGGTACAAGCCGCTTGGCAACTACCAGCGACTGCTCGCCGAAGTTGTCGCGAGTAGAGTTTCCGATGATCGGGCGCTTGAATCCACGGTAAGAGATGCCGTAACTCAACCGGCCCTCGTTCCTACGGTTACAGACATTTTGGAACGGCTTGAAGCGGCGCCTGCATCGGATCGTTTCGAATATCCGCCGGTTAGCGAACGAAAGCGCGGACATGTTTTCCCGAAATCGGTTAACTACCTCGAGCTGGAGGCTCGCAACAGCGCCCTCGGCCGAGCCGGAGAGGAGTTCGTGCTGAACTTCGAACGCGCAAGACTGATCCACGCCGGAAGCGATTCGCTCGCTGAACGGGTTGAGCACGTCGCCGTAACGCAGGGGGATGGTCTGGGCTTCGACATACGCTCATTCGAAGAACAGGGGCGAGATCGGTTCATCGAGGTCAAAACCACGGCTTACGGGAAGCAGACTCCTTTCTTTATCTCGCGGAACGAGCTCAGCGTGTCGCAGGATTATCGATCCGCTTACAGCCTCTATAGGTTGTTCGGATTTCGGGATGACCCTAGACTCTATACTCTGGCCGGTGCGTTGGATGAAGTTTGCCGCATCGAGCCCGTGCAATTTGCTGCCAGACCCGCGTGACGGCTTGGGTAGCGAGAACAGGATCCAATGCCAAACACTATTTCTGAGCCCCGAAGGGGCGATCACCTCGGATCACCCGCTCCCGGTCGGTACAGCGAGCGAATGCGTTGCGCGCGAAACACGTAACCGGGCTTCCCCTCGATCTTCCACACCACGTTTCCCGCCGCGTCGTACTCTTCCACGCTACCGCCGCTGCCGTACGACACGAGGGTGCGACCGCCGGGCAGGTTCTGAGTGGTGCCGCCGGTTTGCGCAACGGCGCCCGTGGATGAAGCGTAGGATGCACTCAGTCGCACGGTGAGACGCGCTTCATCGTATTCGTAGCGCTCGGCGCGGCTGGCGAGCGGATCGCCGAGATTGTCGAGCAGCAGAAACCGTCCCGCGCCCGTCGCACGAACTCCGTGCTGCCGGGAGAATGCCGGTGCGCCGATGTTCTCGAGCGTGAACTGATTGCGTGGTCCGCCCATGCGCCAAA
>JACCRL010000154.1 GCA_013813605.1 Gemmatimonadaceae bacterium | reverse complement strand
TCGCGCGCGCCCAGTCCGATGCTTTCCATGAGAGTGCGGACGAAATCCGCCGGAATGCCGAGCGTGGTGGCCGGCGGCTGGCCGTTGACGGCGCCGAAAATGATTGCGAGCACCGCCGCAATCGTCGGCGACTGCCGCGCGTTCAGGTCGGCGTGGAAAAACATCTTTCCGTCGCGGACTTCAGGAATGATGTCGACGCGTGTCTGGCATTCCGGCACGCTGAACGCGCCGCGGTCGATGTCGCGGTAGCGCTCCGGCAGCGGCTCGAGCTTCTTCGAGTACTGAACCAGCGCCTGCATTTTTTCTTCGCGGCCCATCGAGCGGAAGAGGCGCAGCACGCGCTCGATGGATGGTGGAATGCCCGCGCTCACGGCGTCGTCCGGCATCAGCGCAATCTAATTACCTTTCGCGCACACCTCACGAACAACGACAGGAGCTAAAGGAAATGCCGACGAGAAAGGCGAGCGCGATTTGGGAAGGCGGGCTCAAGGGCGGGAAGGGAAGCTTCAAGGGAGAGGGCGGCGCCATCGGCGGCCAGTACAATTTCAGCTCACGTTTCGAGAGCGGCACCGGGTCGAATCCCGAGGAGCTGCTCGCGGCGGCGGAAGCGGCGTGCTTCAGCATGGCGCTGAGCGGGGGACTGGAAAAGAACGGGACGCCGGCGACAAAGATCGAGACGACGGCCGCTTGTAGCGTCGAGCCGGTGCCGGGCGGGTTCGGCATCACGCGGATGAAGCTCGATGTCGTCGCGGCCGTGCCGAACATCGATAATGCAAAGTTTCAGGAGATTGCGGCGGCGACGAAGGAAGGGTGTCCTGTATCCAAGGCTTTGAAAGGGAATGTGGACATCCAGTTGAGCGCGAAGCTTTCCTGAACCGCAATTGCGACTGAGAACTGCAACGCTGCCTGCTCCCTGCTGCTAGCTGACCACGCTGCCAGCTGCAAACCAACTGGCAGCCTGGGAGTTCTCAGTTGCAGTCAAGCCGTCATCGCGAATAATTCCTGATCTTGCTCTTCAGCAGCTCGCCATTGGAGAAAATGATCAGCTCGCCGGTCTCACTGCGAACCCGCGTCGTCTTGAGCCCAATGTGCTCCACCTTGCCGCGATAGGTCTCGACCGAGATCGAATCGCCGACGACAAAGGGCTTGTCAACCACGATCGCCAGCGCGCCGAACAGATCGCCGAGGATGTTCTGCACCGCCAGCGCGACCGCAAGGCCGCCGATGCCGAGTCCGGTCACGAGCGCCTTGATCTGGATCCCCATGTTGTCGAGGGCGAGCAGAAACAGGAGTATCCAGAGTGACAGCCGCGCCACCACGCCCAGGACATTGAAGGTCGTGATGCTGCTGCCGTCGGTCGAGTGCTGCGCCGTGTAGACTCTGACGCTGTGGCCAACGAGGATGTTGGTCCAGATTACGCCCTGTGTGAACAGCGCCAGTATGGCGGCGATGCGAGCTGGTTTTTCCGCACTGCGAGGAAGGTCGAGCCAGCGCGGCAGAAATGCGGCGATTGCAAACAGGACGAGAAATCTGGAGTTCCGAACCAGCTTCAGCGTGAGGCTTTCGCTCATCGCCAATAATGTATCACGCCTCCGGCGTCACGCTCCGCGGGCGAGCGCCGGCACTGACGCCAGCAGGTCGCAGGCATCGCAGTTTTCACATCGCCATTCGTCCGCCACTTCCTCGCCGAAGTGCTCGAGGATGTAGCGCGTGCGGCACTGCGTCGTCTGGCAGAACTGGATCATTGTGCGAAGCTTTTCCTGGTCCATCGCCCGCCGCTCCTCGTAATCCTGCAGGTCGTGGCTCAGGTCGACTGCGGTGAGATTTTCGCCCAGCCGCTCCCACTTCCCGCCGCGATGCTCGCGCACGAGGCCGTGGCGCTTGAGCAGCGCGAAGACGATCTTCGCCTTCCGCGTCGGGATGCCGGTGAGCAAGACGATGTCGTCGAGGAGAACCGGTGTCTTCAGCGGATATTTCTCCAGCGCCAGGGCGACCTGTGCCGCCTCCTGCACTTCCGGATATTTCCCGCCAAGGAAGTAGGACTGGATGCGCTTGTCCTCAACGCGGTAGAGAACCCTGCACACGGCCGGATCGCCGTCGCGTCCAGCGCGTCCCGCCTCCTGATAGTAGGCCTCGATCGAGCCTGGAAAGTGGTAGTGGATCACGAAGCGCAAATTCTGCTTGTCGATCCCGAGCCCGAATGCGTTGGTGGCGATGATCGCCTTGAGCTCGCCAGCCATGAAGCGGTCCTGCACATACTTGCGATCGGCGGAGGGTCGCTTGCCGTGGTAAAGTCCAACGCTGAAATCGGGTGCCAGATATTCGTAAAGCCGCTCGGCCTCCTTCACCGTCGCGACATAGATCACACCCGATCCGTCGAACTCGCGGAGCGCAATTCGCAGCGACGCGTCCTTGATGCCGTCGTTTACGGTGCGCATGACCTCGAACCGGAGATTCGGCCGCGCGAACCCAGTGATCGTCACGTGCGGATCCGTCATACCGAGCTGGCGCACGATGTCCTTCTGCACGTGGGCCGTCGCCGTCGCCGTCAACGCCAGAACTGGTGGCCGGCCGAGTCGCCTTGCGATTCCTCCCAACGCCAGATAATCGGGCCGGAAGTCGTGACCCCACTGGCTGACGCAGTGCGCCTCATCGACGACGAAGAGACTGATCGGCCGTGACAGCAGGTGCTCGAAGAAACCGCGATCCTTGAAGCGCTCGGGCGTGAGATAGAGAATCTCTCCCTCGCCTTCGGCGATCTGACGGTGCGCTTCGCGCGTCTCGGAGGTGGAGAGGTGTGAATGCATTGCGACGGAGCCCACCCCCTGCGCCGAGAGCTTGTCGTGCTGGTCCTTCATCAGCGCGATAAGCGGACTCACCACGATAGTCAGTCCCGGCAGGACCACGCCCGGCAGCTGATAGATGAGAGACTTGCCGCTGCCGGTAGGCATCACGACGAGTGCGTCCTCGCCGCCCAACACCGCCTTGATCGGATTCCACTGGCCAGAACGAAAGTCGTCATGGCCAAAGCGCTCATGGAGCAGCCTGCGGGCGGATTCCCTGGTGATGCGTTTTGCCACGCCCGCGTACAGGCACAAACTATTCCCGCGTGCCGCGCGCCCTTTCTTCAGAGTCCGCAACGGCTTAACGTCCGCGAGAATGGCGTACTCAAAAAGATCAGCGCTCTTTGCGGTTACCGCTCCCGGCCTCGAACGGATCACCGCCCTCGAGCTCCAGGCGCTTGGCATCCGCGCGGCGGCCGAAAAGGGGGGAGTGTCGTTCCGGGGCGATGCGCGTGCTCTCTATTCCGCCAATCTGCACCTGCGCACGGCAAGTCGCGTCGTGGTCAGGCTCGCGCATTTTCACGCCAGCACTTTCCATGAGCTCGAACGCCGCGCGCGGAAGATTTCGTGGGCCGATCATCTCTCGGCGCAAAGCTCGGTGCGGCTCCGCGTCACCTGCCGCAAGTCGCGGCTCTATCATTCTGACGCCGTTGCCGAGCGCATGTACGCGGCGATCGAGCGGAGCTGTGGCAGCATCACTCGCGTCGCGGGCGACGATGCTGACGATACAGACGAGGCCGCGACAACCGCGTCGCAGCTGTTCATCGTGCGGATCGTAAACGATGAATGCGAGATCAGCATCGACAGCTCCGGTGATCTGCTTCACCGGCGCGGTTACAGGCAGGAAGTAGCGAAAGCGCCACTACGCGAGACACTCGCGGCGGCGATGATCCTGTCCAGCGGCTGGAAGAAGGAGCAAGTGCTCGCCGATCCGATGTGCGGGTCGGGGACCATACCGATCGAGGCGGCAATGATCGCTCGCAATATTGCCCCCGGCCGCACCAGGCAATTCGCGTTCATGCGGTGGCCCGATTTCGACGAGGCCATCTGGAGGGATTTGCACGAGCGCGCTGAGAGCGGCGCCACGCGCGTGGGCACCTCACTGATATTCGGATCGGACCGCGATGCCGGCGCAATCGAGTCGGCGGAGCGGAATGCGGCGCGAGCGAGAGTGAGCGAAGATGTGCACCTTTCCGTGAATGCACTGTCTGCATCTCTTACCGGATTGACGGCCGCGAATCCGGGCGGCGGGTGGGTGATGGTGAACCCGCCTTACGGCGTGCGGGTTGGTGACCCGTCGTCGCTACGGAATTTGTATGCGACGCTGGGGAGGTCGGTCTCGAGAGAACCGGGTTGGTCGCTGGGAATACTGTCCGCCGATAAGCTCCTCGCCCGCCAGACAGGGATCGCTCTGCGCTCAGGGTTCGCGACCACAAACGGGGGAATTCCCGTGAGTTTCCTCGCCAGCGCCAAAGCGGGCGACTCCGGGGCCGACCGCGTTGTGGAAGACGGGACGATTACGCGGAAGCCTCGCAAAGCCGGGAAGCGCCGGCCGGGGCGCAGCGGTGTAGCAGGGAAGGAGGAATCGCGCGCATGACATCCGCTTTGGCTGCAATTGGCACCGTAGTATCTCTGAACGTTTCGCGGGGAGGAGTGCCCAAAAACCCGCTAAATGACTCGATGGTGACGCTATTAGGGCTAGAAACTGACGCGCATAACTACCGAGGTCACGGTGGGCCTGAGCGGGCGATTTGCATCTACCCGCTCGAGCATATCCAGGCGCTGCAGCAGGAAGGACACCCCATCGGCATCGGTACGACTGGCGAAAACGTCACCGTCGAGGGACTCGACTGGAACCGTATGATCCCTGGCGCACAAGTGAAAATCGGGGAGATCCAACTCGAAATCACGTCGTATACGAGGCCGTGCAAGACAATTCGGGAGTCGTTCACGGGAGGACGTTTCGGTCGCATTTCGCAGAAAGCGCACCCCGGCTGGAGCAGGGTCTACGCGCGTGTGCTCACTGAGGGCCGGATCCACTCCGGCGATCCCGTTGAAGTCACCTCATCCGGAACTCCGCTTTTTGACCCCATTACTTCGGGGAACGGTCCCACTTTTGAACAGTACAGATAATCCCCCTCGTGCCGGGCAAGGCGCGAGGGCGGATTCGGTCGCCTGCCCGTTGCAGGGCCTCAGGAAGTCACCCAAGGAGTAGGTCGTGGAAATCGACGACACCATTGAGATAGAAGAGACACCCGGCGACCGCACCGGGAGCCGAGAGCGCACCGGAAACCCACCGCGGCGAAAGAACGGCCGCAATGGCGGCAGGTCGGGGAAGGGGAACGGCAATGGCAATGGCGACGGTGATGGCATCGGCGGAGTGAGATCTTCCGCCCGCGGCCGCGAAGCTGACCTGCGCCGCCTGCTCGACGCCCTGCGCGAGCTCAATGACGGTGATTTCGATGTTCGCCTTCCGCTCTCCGACGACCCGCTCATCGCCGAGATCTCGGACGCGTTCAACAACATCGCGAAGCTCAATGCGCGCATGAGCTCGGAGATGATGCGCGTCGCCAACACCATCGGCCGCGAAGGCCAGATGAACGACCGCGCCTCCATCGGCCAGGTCACCGGCGACTGGAGCTCGACGATCGATTCGGTCAACACCCTCATTACCGACCTCGCCTCGCCGACGACCGAAGTGGCGCGCGTGCTGACGGCGGTTGCCGAGGGCGACCTGAATCAGAAGATGGTGCTCGAGATCGATGGCAAGTCGGTGCAGGGAGAGTTCCTGCGCATCGGCACGACGGTGAATACGATGGTGGACCAGCTCGGAGCCTTCGCCGACGAAGTAACGCGCGTCGCGCGAGAGGTCGGTACCGAAGGGAAGCTCGGCGGACAGGCGCAGGTGCCCGGTGTTGCTGGAACGTGGAAGGACCTGACCGACAACGTGAATACGCTGGCCGGAAATCTTACCAGCCAGGTGAGAAACATCGCCGCGGTCACGACGGCCGTCGCGAAGGGCGACCTGTCGCAGAAGATCACCGTCGAGGCAAAGGGCGAGACGCTCGAGTTGAAGAACACGATCAACACCATGGTTGACCAGCTCAGCGGATTCGCATCGGAAGTAACGCGCGTCGCGCGCGAAGTGGGATCGGAAGGAAAGCTCGGCGGCCAGGCGCAGGTCCCGGGAATTGCCGGCACCTGGAAGGACCTGACCGACAACG
>JACCRL010000136.1 GCA_013813605.1 Gemmatimonadaceae bacterium | reverse complement strand
CTTGGCGGCTACAGCGGGCTACCAGGCGTCAAGCAGGCGCTGTTGACAGTAGAGGGTGTCGAGGGCTTTTCACGGGGTAGTTCCGGCAGCTAGGGCTGCGAACCGAGAGCCTTTTGATCCCCAACGTGCCCACGTAAACAGCGACACAACGCCTGAATCCCCAACGGGTGGCGTTCCTTACCCCTTGCGCAATAAGTTAGGCCATCCTAACTTATTGTTGCGTCAGCCAACAATTCAGGGTTTGTGAGCCCGCACTTTCTGCGGTGTAGTTCACTTCCAGCTTCGGGTCACTTCAGGCGCGCGTGACCCGTCCAATAAGGGATCAACGAACATGCGACGCTTTATTCTCCTCACCTGCCTGGTCGGAGCACCGCCGCTCACCGCCCAGTCTACGCCTCCTCTCGAGCAGCGTGACGTGCCGCCGCCCATCGAGGACAACAGCTTTCTGATCGAAGAGGCGTACAACCAGGGGCCGGGAGTCGTGCAGCACATCAACACGTTTTTGCGCTCCGCTGGTACCGCGGGCTGGACGTACACGTTTACCCAGGAGTGGCCACTGCGCGGGCAGACCCACCAACTCAGCTACACGGTTCCGGTCGCCCACAGCGCTGAGCCTTCAGCGCGAGGAACCGGCGTCGGAGATCTCGCCCTTAACTACCGGTACCAGATCGGCGGAGGCGAGCAGACCGGGTTTGCTCTCGCGCCAAGGCTAACCGTGCTGTTTCCTACCGGTGCCAGCCGCCGCGGTTTCGGGTCGGGCGGCACCGGCCTCCAGGTCAATCTTCCATTCAGCGCCGAGCTTCCCGCTCGCCTCGTAGCCCATTCCAACGCCGGTATGACCTACACGCCGCGCGCGCGTGACCCGCTGGGAAATACCGCGGCGGTTCGCAGTTACAATCTCGGGCAGAGTGTAATCTGGCTCCTTCATCCCAAGCTGAACCTGATGCTGGAAAGTACGTGGACTTCCACCGGGGAGGTTACGGGCCCTCGCCAGTCGGAGCGAAGCAGTGAGCTCCTGCTTTCACCCGGGCTGCGCGCCGCGATCGACTTCTCCTCCGGCCTTCAGATCGTCCCCGGCCTTGCATTCCCATTCGGCATTGGCGGGAGTCGCGGAGAACGAGCCGTATTCGCGTACGTGAGCTTCGAGCATCCCTTTACCAGACGGGCTCCGTGAGCGAGGATATGGCTGTTTCGCGCCGCACATTTCTCCGCGCCGGACTTGGCGGGGCGGGAGTCCTGGGCGCGGCGGCGCTGGCCATTCCTGACAGCCTCTACCCGGCCGCGCTCCCCCAGCGCGGCTCGGAGCTGCACACATTGCACGGTGACATGGCGCATCCGATGCCCGCCGTCGTCGGTGAGGTGAATCACGTCAGAAATGGTTTCAACCCGACGGAGATGCTCACCGATTTCGACGGTGGCATGGTCACCACCATGGCCAATGGTCAGGTGCTCCACGAGTACACTTTCCGCGTGGAGAACAAGACGATCGAGGTCGTGCCCGGGGTGGAGTTCGCGGCCTGGACATACAACGGCAGAATTCCCGGCCCGACGATTCGCGTGCGCGAGGGAGACCGCGTACGCCTCACGCTCCTGAATACCGGCGATCACCCGCACAGCATTCACTTCCACGGCATCCATCCGGGTCTGGTCGACGGAGTGTTCGACGCGCGATCGGGAGTCGTAGCGCCGGGAAAGCAACACGTCTACGAATTTGACGCCGAGCCGTTCGGTTTCCACCTGTATCACTGCCACACGGCGCCACTCGCCAAGCACATTTCGAAAGGACTTTACGGCGCCTTCATCATCGATCCGAAAGCAGCGCGCCCGCGCGCGGATCACGAGCTGATCATGGTGATGAGCGGATACGACGTGGACTTCGACGGTGCGAACGACTTCTACCAGGTGAACGGCATTCCCTTTCATTACGACAAGCATCCGATACGGCTGAAAGTTGGCGAGCTTGTGCGCCTCTACCTGGCCAATACGCTCGAATACGACCAGACCAACTCGTTCCATCTCCACGCCAATTTCTTTCACTATTACCCGACCGGTACCGGTCTGACACCGACCGAGTTCACTGACACAGTCGCCCAGATGCAGGGGCAGCGCGGGATCCTGGAGTTCAGCTTCAAGCATCCCGGGCGATACATGTTTCACGCGCACAAGACGGAGTTCGCGGAGCTGGGGTGGACGGGAATCTTCGAGGTGGACGCGTGAACCTCCGCCTGCGCACGATCGCGGCGGTGCTTATCCCGCTCGTCCTGCTCGCCGCGGTAATCGTGCTGTTCGTGCGCACCAACGGCGCCGGTCTGAACGTCGCCCCCGCCGCTCCGATCGAAACGGTGCAGTTCGGCCGGACGATTCTCCGCCCTGGCGAGATCGAGCTGCATTTGCGTAATACGAGCCCGCAGCCGATCACGCTCGCCCAGGTCAACATCAACGATGCGATCTGGCCGTACTCGGTTACTCCATCACCGGCGATTCCGCGGCTCGGGAGCGCGGTGATCACGATGGCTTATCCCTGGGTGCAGGGAGAAGCGTACGAGATTTCGCTGCTTTCGAGCAGCTCTATCGCGTTCGCGACATCGATACCCGTTGCCGCCGTCACGACTCGAGTGTCGTCCGGCACGCTCCTCAGCTTCACACTGATCGGTCTTTACGTCGGCGTCATTCCCATCATTCTTGGCATGCTCTGGCTGCCGGTGCTGAAGCAGATGGGCGCCGGCGCGATGCTTTTCCTGATGTCGGCGACGGTCGGACTTCTGCTCTTCCTCGGCATCGATGCGACGGCGGAAGCGCTGGAGCTGACGGGTAGGCTGAGCGATACATTCCAGGGGGTCGGAATCATCGGAATCGGGATCGTCGGCACGTGGCTGCTGCTCGACGCCATCGGCCGCCAGCAACGAACCGCCGAACGGAGCGAAGCCGGGCGGCGTCTATCGCTCGCCACTGTGATCGCCATCGGCATCGGACTGCACAATTTCGGAGAAGGTCTGGCGATCGGCGCGGCCTACGCCATCGGGGCCGCGGCGCTCGGGACGTTTCTCGTTGTCGGGTTCATCATCCAGAACATTACGGAAGGCCTCGGCATCGTTGTCCCGATCGCGAAAGATTCGCCGAAGCTGCCCGCACTGGCCAAACTCGGATTGATCGGTGGCGCGCCGGCGATCGTTGGCGCATGGCTGGGAGGCCTCGTGCACTCGCCGCCCCTTTCGATCCTCTTCCTCTCGATCGGGGCGGGCGCAGTGTTCCAGGTGGCCTATGAGATTGGCCGCAACCTGGTGTGGAAACGGGCAGGTGCCGCGCTTCAGGAAAGACCCTTGTTCGCTTTCGGCGGCGTGCTCGCGGGCATGCTGGTCCTGTACGTGACGGGACTCGCAATCAAGTAGCGCTCGATCGCTCTCCGGGCCGCAGCGTTATTCCCCGCTCCGCCCTCCAATCCTGCTCTTGTACTTCCTCTCCGCCGCCCCGGTATAAATCTGCCGCGGCCGCGCGATCTTCTGCTCCTTGTCGAGCAGCATTTCCTCCCATTGCGCGAGCCATCCCGGCATGCGGCCGATCGCGAACAGAACGGTAAAGAACTCGGTCGGGAACGCCATCGACCGATAAATGAGCCCGGTGTAGAAATCCACGTTCGGGTACAGCTTGCGCGAGATGAAGTACTCGTCCGCAAGAGCGATGCGCTCCAGCTCGAGCGCAATCTCCAGGTCCTTGTCCACGCCGACGACGGCGAACACCTCGTCGGCCAGCTTCTTCACGATCTTCGCCCGCGGATCGTAGCTCTTGTAAACGCGGTGGCCGAATCCCATCAGCTTGCCGCCGGCGCCGCCCTTCACGCTCTCGATGAAGGCGGGGACGTTCTTCACGTTGCCGATCTCCTTGATCATGCGCAGCACCTGCTCGTTGGCGCCGCCATGCAGCGGCCCGAACAGCGCGGCGACGCCAGCCGACACGGCGGAGAACGGATCGACGTGCGAGGAGCCGACGGCGCGGACGGCATTGGTCGAGCAGTTCTGCTCGTGATCGGCGTGCAGGATGAACAGGATCTCGAGCGCGCGGGAGAAAATGGGGTTCGCCTCGTATATCGGCTCGCTCATGCGCGCGACCATCGAGAGGAAGTTCTCGACGTACGACAGGTTGTTGTCGGGATAGACGAAGGGCAGCCCCTTCACATGCCGGTAGGAGAACGCCGCGATCGTCGGCGTCTTGGCGAGCAGCCGGACGATGGAAATGTTACGCTCGGTCTCGTCGAAGATATTGCGCGCCGTCGGATAGAATGAAGCGAGCGCGGCAATCGAGCTGTTCAGCATCGCCATCGGGTGCGCATCGTAGCGGAAGCCCTCGAGAAACTTCCGCATGTTCTCGTGCACGTACGTATGGAAGGTGATGTCGTGCACGAACTGGTCGTACTGCTTGCGGTCGGGTAGCTCTCCGTGGCGAAGCAGCCAGGCCACCTCGAGAAAGGTCGCGTTCTCGGCGAGCTGCTCGATCGGATAGCCGCGGTAACGGAGGATGCCCTTGTCGCCGTCGATGTAGGTAATTGCGCTGCGGCAGGAGGCGGTGTTCAGAAAGGCCGGGTCGTAACTGACCAGGCCCGGGTCGTCGGCATCGC
>JACCRL010000061.1 GCA_013813605.1 Gemmatimonadaceae bacterium | reverse complement strand
GGACACGATCACGGCTCTCGCATTGCCGGCCCCACGCTCGGCGCTGCTCGCGGTGCTCAGCGATAAGGACTGGCGAGGGATCATTACCGCGCTCGCGCCGGCAGTGGACCGGCTGCTGATTACGAATTGTCCGTCGGCGCCGGCCGACCGCGCATGGGATCCGGCAGAGGCGCACGCCTTCGCGCTCGGGCAGGGTATCGCCGCCGACCTCGAGCCGGACCTGGACATCGCCATCGTCAGGGCGGAGAAGCGATGCGGAACTGTCATCGTCACCGGGTCGTTTCACACCGTCGGCGACGTGATGTCGCGCTTGCAGGTGTCTCCGTTCGCCGCGTAGCTTTCCTCCATGTCACAGGGAGCTTTACCCGGATTTCGCGACTTTTATCCCGAGCAGATGGCCGAGCGCAACTACCTGATGAAGGTGTGGCGCGATGTCGCGGCCCGATATGGCTTCGTTGAGTACGATGGCCCACCGCTCGAGCCCCTCGACCTGTACAAAAAGAAGAGCGGCGACGAGATCGTCGGACAGCTTTATACCTTCACCGACAAGGGCGACCGGGAAGTGGCGCTCCGTCCCGAGATGACGCCGACGCTCGCGCGCATGGTGGCCGCGAAGGCGAACGCACTTCGCAAGCCGGTGCGCTGGTTTTCGATTCCGCAGCTCTTTCGGTATGAACGACAGCAGAAGGGAAGGCTGCGCGAGCACTTCCAGCTGAACGTCGACATCGTCGGCGAGATTTCGGCGGCGGCAGATGCCGAGCTGCTGGCGGTGGCGATCGATGTGATGCGCGGCGTCGGTCTCACTGCTGCTGACGTGAGGGCGCGCGTGTCCGATCGCCGGCTTCTTGCCGCGGTTCTGCTCGTGAGTGGAGTCGCCGAAGATGAGCTTGCCGGAGTGTATGGCGCGATCGACAAGATGGGGCGCGAGCCGCGCACCGTCACCGAAGACAAGCTGCGGGCGGCGATTGGTAACCCGGATGCGACCGCGAAGCTCGTGTCGACCCTTGACAGCTTCGGTGATCTCGACGCGATCGGCTCACGCTTCGCCGATTCGCCGGACGTGCTGGACCAGGTTGAGCGCATGCGTGAATACCTGCGCTTTCTCGCCGCGCTCGGCGTTGGCGAATGGGTCGACTTCGATCTATCCATCGTCCGTGGTCTCGCGTACTACACGGGAAAGGTTTTTGAGCTGTTCGACGCCAGCGGAGAGTTCCGCGCAATTTGCGGCGGCGGACGGTACGATGACCTGCTCTCGACGATCGGAGGCGTAGACATGCCCGCGCTCGGATTCGGAATGGGAGATGTCGTGCTGTCGGAGCTGCTGCGCTCGCGTCGCCTCTTTCCGCCCCCGGGCCGCGGTACCGAGTACTGGGTCGCCGCCGAGGACGAGACGATGCTTGCCGATGTGATGAGCGTTGCGGGGCGGCTGCGGGCGAAAAATCGCAGCGTCGAGTATGCGCTCCGGTCGCAGTCGCTGTCGCGCCAGCTCAAGCAGGCGGCTGGCGCGGGCGTGGAGAGTGTGGTGATGCTGAAACGCGACGACTATTCGCGTGGCAACGTGACCGTTAAGACGCTTTCCGACGGCGCCGAGCGCAGCATGACCTTTCAATCGCTTCTCGACTCACTCCGGTAATAATGGCCGACGACAAAAAGCTTACGACACGCGCTGACGACTTCAGCGCCTGGTACAACGAAGTCGTGCTCCGCGCCGAGCTCGCCGATTACTCACCAGTGCGCGGCTGCATGGTCATCCGCCCGCGCGGCTATGGCATCTGGGAGCGGATGCAGGCCCAGCTCGACACGATGTTCAAGGAGACGGGCCACCAGAATGCATACTTTCCGCTGTTCATCCCGGAGAGCTTTCTGCACAAGGAGGCGGCTCACGTTGAAGGCTTTGCCCCGGAGGTAGCGGTTGTCACTCACGGCGGTGGCAAGAAGCTGGACGAGCCCCTCGTCGTGCGGCCCACTTCGGAGACTATCATCTACGCGATGTTCGCCAAGTGGGTGCAGAGTTACCGCGACCTGCCGCTGCTGATTAACCAGTGGGCGAACGTCGTGCGCTGGGAGATGCGCACGCGGCTGTTTCTGCGCACGCTCGAGTTCCTGTGGCAGGAAGGTCACACCGCGCACGCGACGCACGATGAGGCCGAGGAGGAGACGCGGAAGATGCTGGGAGTGTACCGCGACTTCATGGAAGGCTACATGG
>JACCRL010000130.1 GCA_013813605.1 Gemmatimonadaceae bacterium | reverse complement strand
CTTGGCGGTGGCGAATTTCGGAAGGGTGATGGCGGCAAGAATGCCGATGATCACCATTACGATCATGAGCTCTATCAGCGTGAATCCTTTGTTGGAGCGTGTCATGGGCTGGTCCTGAGGTTGATCCCTATGTCAGAACGACGAAGGCCTGACAAGAGTAGCAACCCCGTTTTTCCCCGCGTCGGGAGCCAATCTGCGGGACTTATAAGTGCTGGCGGCTCAACACGTTACGAAAATTGCCTGCCATCACGCAACCCCTCGCTTGTCGCTTTCTGCAAGCCACGTTGCAAGCTGAGAGAGCTCAGGTATCGAGGCCGTATCGTGAGAGCTTTCTGTAAAGCGTCGAGGGGTCGATGCCGAGTACTTCCGCCGTTCGCGGCTTGTTTCCGCCCTCGTTTTCCAGAACCCACATGATGTAGGCGCGCTCAATGGTATCGAGCGTCGGATTTGCCGGTGCCGCGTCCTTGATCAGTGGCTCCGACTTTCTCTCCACGATTCGCTCCGGCAGCGCCTCGAGCGGGATCACATTTCCCTTTGCCAGTATCACCGCTCTCTCGAGTGCGTTCTCCAGCTCGCGAACGTTTCCCGGCCAGGAGTATTCCTGCATCGCTGCCCTGGCCGGCTCGTCGAGCGAGAGCGCGCCTCCGCCTCGCTGAGCCGACGCGCGCTCCAGGAAGGTTGCGGCAAGCAGTGGAATGTCAGCGCGCCGGTCGCGCAACGGCGGCAGCGCTAACGAGATTACGTTCAACCGGTAGAACAGGTCGCTGCGAAATCCCCCGCGCTTGATCTCCTGCTCGAGGTCGCGATTGGTGGCGGCGATAACGCGCGCATTGACCGGCTGCGCTTCGGTCGATCCAACGGGAATCACCTCCTTCTGCTGCAGCACTCGCAGGAGCTTCACCTGGGTTGCTGGAGTAGTCTCGCCGATCTCGTCGAGAAAGAAGGTTCCTTCACCCGCTGCGGCAAAAAGCCCCGCCTTGTCCTTTACCGCGCCGGTGAACGAGCCCTTCACATGGCCAAACAGCTCGCTCTCGAGCAGACCTTCCGGCAGCGCACCGCAGTTTATGGAAAGAAATGGGTTGGACGCCCGCTTGGACCGCCCGTGGATGTAGCGTGCGACTACCTCCTTTCCTGTTCCCGACTCGCCTTGCAGCAGCACCGTCGAGTCGGTACCCGCTACCGACTCGACGAGCGCAAGCACATCCAGCCACGGCTTGCTCTCGCCGACCGGGCGCGCGCCCTGGGGCAACCTCCTGGAGTCCTCGCGTGCGGCAGACGGCGCCGCGACTGGTCGCGCATCGGCGCGCGGCTTCCGGCGCTGCGCCGCGCGGCGGACGATGGTCACGAGCTCGTCGTTCTTGAACGGCTTCTGGATGTAGTAGAAGGCGCCATTGTTCACTGCTCCGATGGCCGACTGCAGACTCGCCTGCGCAGTCATCAGAATGACCACCGCGTCGGGGTCGTGCGCGCGGACCGAGGCAAGGATGTCGAGTCCGGTGACGTCAGGCATCCTGACATCGGTGAGAATGATCTCCGGCTTGAGCGCGGCGATCTGCTCGAGGCCCTTCTTGCCGCCGAGCGCGGTGTAGGGCGTGAACCCTTCGTTCTTGAGCAGAATGCGGATCGTGTCGAGGATCCCCATCTCGTCATCGATAACGAGAACCGTCGGCGGTGCCGTCACAGCTCCGCCCTCTTTACCGATCGCGGCGTTCTCGTGATCTCGTCAGCGGCGAGCTTCGGCAGGATCACCGTGAAACGCGTGCCGGCGTCGGTCCGGTCGGTGAGAATAAATCCGTGATGAGCCTCGACCGCGCGATGCACGATCGAAAGACCAAGCCCACTCCCGCCCGCCTTGGTTGTCACGAACGGCTCGAACAGCCGTTCACGAACGGATTCGGGAATTCCCTTCCCCTCATCGGTCACCTGCAGCATCATGGCGCCGCGCGTGAAACGGGCGGCCTGCGGCGGGAGCTGGTGCGCCGACACCTCGGCGGCTTCGATGCGCACTACGCCACCCGGGGGTGATGCCTGAACGGCGTTGAGGAGGAGATTGAAGATCGCGCGATGCAGCAGATCATCATCGCCAACGACGACCAGTGGCGCCGAAGGAAACAGCTCGCGAATCGTGACGTTTTCCGGTTTTCCAGGATGCGCCGCCACCAGCGCCGCGGCGTGGCGCGCGACATCGGAGAGGTCAACGCGCTCGACGCGCGTGACGCCCGTTCGCGCGAAATCGAGAAACTCGGAGAGCAGGCGGGAAAGGCGGTCGGACTCGCGCTGCACGAGCTGGGTCAGCGTCCGCGTATCGTCGTCCGCACCGGGCACCCGGGCCAGCAGCTCGGCCGCGCTCCTTATCGAAGCGAGCGGATTCTTGATCTCGTGCGCAAGCGAAGCACTCAGCTCGGCGACCGCCTCCAGCCGCTCCGCGCGGGTGTGCAGCCGCTCGATATCCGCCTCACGCAGTCGGAAAGCGGCGAGCTCGGCGGCCATCTCCTCACGGCCGGAATCTGCCCCGCGAAGCCGGGCACCCACGTACCCGCAGCCAAGCGCGACCGCGCCGAAGATGAGGAGCTGGACGAACACTGGCCTGTCCACCACCGCGCCACGCCCGAGAATCGAGACGGCGAAGTACAGCACGTCGCCGAGGGCGGCGACGAGCAGCACGCCGGACGCCGGAAGAAGGAGCGCGCTAACGGCGATGACGAGGATGTAGAGCGGCGCGAACTGGGAAGGAGCACCCGAACGGGTGATCTGCACGACCGCGGTGACGAGCAGCAGGTCGAACAGCATCTGCAGGTAATAAAAGGTGTCTCCGCGCTGCTGCCTCGCGCGCTGGGAGTATGCAATGGACCCTGCCGTGAAAAGCAGGCTTGCCACGAATGCAAGCGTGGCGATAAGTGTCGCGGTGGTGTCGGCGCCAGCGCGCCATACCGCGATGGCGGCGATGAAGATCGCCGTCGCCAGCGACAGACGTCCCACGTACATGACACGGAGCACCCTGTCGCGGCCGGCAAACTGCCCGGATGGCGGGAGCGAAAACTGACCCGTGCTTCCGATCGGGGTAAGCCGGGTTGGAAGTGCGGTCGGGGTCCTGGCGCCTGTGGGCAATTCGGTCCAGTTCATGGTAAACCTCGTGCCGACGGCTCAGGGTGCCCCGGCGCTAATAGACGGGCGACGGGCGTAATAGATTACACACATATGTTACTGGGCATAATTATCTCGGAGGCAGCCGATCCTCCGTCTACCGGCGCGGCGGCGAGCGCGGTGGTCGCGGTCTTTGGACTGGTTCTCCTCAACGCGTTCTTCGTAGCCGCGGAATTCTCCCTTGTCGCAGCAAGGCGCTCCAAGATCGATGAGATGGTTGCCGATGGAGACAAGCTCGCGCGGAGTGTGCAGTCGGCCCTCCAGCACCTCGATCGATATATCGCCGGCACCCAGCTCGGGATCACGCTCGCTTCGCTCGGCCTCGGATGGGTCGGCGAGCCCGCGCTGGCTTCCCTGTTTGATACGCTGTTCAGGAAATTGGGCTTTAACCCGTCGATGGCCGCCAATCACGCCGCCGCGGTCCCGATCGCGTTTTTTCTGCTCACCTTCCTGCACATCGTGCTCGGTGAGCTGGCGCCAAAGTCCATTGCGCTGATGAGCCCCGAGAACACGGCGCGCAGGGTTGCCCGGCCGCTGATGCTCTTCTCGCGGCTGATGTCCCCGTTCATCTGGTTTTTCAACGGTGCGGCAAACGCCCTGCTCCGTCTTTTCGGCGTCAATCCGGCGACGGAGATCGAGGGGCACTCGCCCGACGAGCTGCGTCTCCTCGTGATCCAGGCACACGCCCGCGGGACGCTTGACGACACGGACCGCGCAATGCTGGCCGGAGTGCTCGACTTCCACGAGAAGAAGGCGCGTGACGTGATGCGCCCACGCACGGAGATCGTGGCGCTGGACATCGAGGCGACGGAACAGGAAATCTGGCAGATCCTCCGTAACGAGCAGTATTCGCGCTACCCGGTGTACCGCGAGAGTCTTGATGACGTGATCGGCGTCTTCCTCGCAAAGGACCTCTGGTTCTTCGCGGGAGAGCGCGTGTTTTCGCTCGCCGACTTCGTGAGGCAGCCGCTTTACGTGCCAGACAGCCGCCAGGCAGAGCGCGTTCTCGACGACCTGCGGAAGACGCGCGCACAGATGGCAGTCGTGCTCGACGAGTACGGGGGGACAGCCGGCATTGTCACGATGGAAGATCTGGTCGAGGAAGTCATAGGCGACATCGCCGATGAATACGATGTCGCTTCCCGCGACTCCGTCGAGACCGACGGCGTGCTCGAGCTGTCGGGCTCGCTTTCGCTGATCGACGTGCGCTCCGATCACCATCTCGAAATCCCCGACGGAGACTGGACCACCCTCGCCGGATATGCCTTTGCGCGCCTCGGTCGTCTTCCCAGAATGGGAGATCGCATTTCGATCCCCGCTGGAGATATGGAAGTCGTCGCGATGGATGGACGCCGGATCGCTGCGCTCAGAATCACGCGCACTGGAGCGAGGGTGCCCGCCGGCGCGTCATCCTGAGAAAAACGGTGTCAACTATTTCATTGCGTAATTCCGACGTCGCCGCTTTCTTTGTGCCACGTGCGGCACTCTATTGTAGCGCCCCACTCAGGCCAGCAGGTACTGATTGCGTGCTGCCTCACAGGTCTTTCGTGACGGGCGGCGGCGTGGAGGAGTCTGGATGCCGGTAAAGTCGCGCCTCGGTGACCGTCTGCTTGAGACGGGACTCATAACCAGGCACCAACTCGACAGGGCGCTGGAAAAGCACGCCAGCACTGGGGCCAAGCTCGGGAAAACTCTCATCGACCTCGGGTATCTGCATCCCGACCAGCTGATGAAGACTCTTTGCGAGGACGCCGGCATACCGTACATGCCAATCGGCGACGCGCTGCCATCTCCCGGCGCCATCACCGCGGTACCCGAAGCTCTGGCAAAGAAGCACAATGCGATTCCGCTCAGGCTCGAGAACGGCCGCCTGCTCGTCGCGATGGCCGATCCGTTCAACATGGAGTCGGTGACGGCGCTGGAGCGCGCGGCGGGCAAACCGGTCAAGGTTGCCGCCGGTCCGCGCGACGACATTGCCGGTCTGCTGCGCCGGGCTTACAGCGGTGCGCTTCCGTCGGCTCAAAGCACAATCCCGGAACGCGATCCGCTCACGATACCGGTCGCCGGATACATGGCGGGCGGACCCGGGATGGGGAGGCCTGGCGAGCCGGTCGAGGAGAGCGCGACCGCCGCCAAGCTTGTCGAGGAAATCATCCGCCGCGGCACCACCCTCGGCGCCACTGACATTCACATCGAGCCGCTGGAGGAGGTGACGAAAGTCCGCTACCGGCTCGATGGACTCCTGCAGGAGGGCGGCACCTACCCGAAATCAGTGCAGCCCGCGCTCATCAGCCGCATCAAGATCATCGCCGGGCTGGACATTGCCGAGACACGCCTGCCCCAGGATGGGCGCGTCCGCATCCGCACCGACAACCGGCACATCGATCTGCGCGTTTCCACTTTCCCGACGCTGCACGGCGAAGACATCGTGATGCGAATCCTCGATCGCTCCCGGGTGGCGCTCAATCTCGAAAAGCTCGGCATCGAAGCGGACGACCTGACGCTCCTGCGCGCCGCGTTTCAGCGACCCCACGGTCTTATTCCAGTTACCGGCCCGACCGGCTCGGGGAAGACGACAACGCTCTATTCAGCGATGGTCGAGCTGAACAATCGCGAGCATTGCATCATCACGCTCGAGGATCCGGTCGAATACGAGCTGGCGCAGATCCGGCAGTCGCAGATCAACGTACGCGCGGGGCTGACTTTCGCGTCTGGCCTGAGGTCCATTCTCCGTCACGATCCCGACACCATTCTCGTTGGCGAGATGCGCGACGCCGAGACAGTGCAGATCGGGCTCTCGGCAGCGCTCACCGGACACCTCGTACTGACGACGCTGCACACCAACACCGCCGCGGGGGCGATCCCGCGCCTGCTGGACATGGGAGCCGAGCCGTTCGTGCTGACGTCGTCCGTGCTGCTGATAATCTCACAGCGGCTCGTCCGCGCGCTCTGCAAGGAGTGCAAAGTCGAAACTGTCGTGCC
>JACCRL010000127.1 GCA_013813605.1 Gemmatimonadaceae bacterium | reverse complement strand
CAGGAGCTCCGCGTGATCGACCACGTGCTGACGGATGTGCTGAGCCTCGAGTCGGTGACGAACGATATCGTCGTGGATGCGCTCCGTCGTGCCGAGAGCCCGCTCGCAATCGATGAGCACCTTGCCGACGAGGAGGCGCACGAGGGACTCATCCTTGGCGACCGTCCAACGTCGGTGAGCCCGGAAGCCGCGCACCTCGCCGACAACATGCAGGGCGAGCTGCACGGCACGACCGATGTTCAGGAAGCGATCGAGGGCGCGATCCCCTGGACGCCTCCCGATTCCCCGACCCCCGAGGGTCTGGGCGGAACCGAGGCGCAGTCGGACGATCGGTAGAACCGGCTTCGCAGACAGCGTCAGGCGGGGCCGCGGGAGCAATCGCGGTCCCGTTTGCGCAGATTAGGGGGAATGCCGACCGCCTCTCTGACCCGCCGTGTCGCGTTCGCTGCCGCCCACCGCTATCGCCGTCCGGAATGGAGTGAAGAGCGCAACCGCGAGATTTTTGGCGCGTGCGCCTGGCCAAACTTTCACGGCCACAGCTACGTGTGCGATGTAACCGTCAGCGGACCGATCGACGACACGACGGGCTTCGTCGTTGACCTCGGCGTGCTCGACAGCATTCTCCGGGAGCAGGTGAGAGATCGATTCGATCATCGCAACCTCAACGTCGACATCCCCGAGTTTGCGGATGGTAAGCTGATTCCGTCGGGCGAAAACCTTGCCCGGCACATCTTTCAGGCGGTGGACAGACTGCTGCCGGTGCCAGCGCAGGTCACGCGTGTGACGGTGGCCGAGGACGGGACGCTGAGCGCAACCTATAGCCGGGATTAGAGATTGAGATCGCTTCGCCCACTGATTGCTCTGGCGCCGCTTGCCTTCACCGCCTGTGCGGGCCTCATGGCCTCGATGCCACGACGCGGTGGCGAGCGAGCGCTGGCCCCACTTGCGACGCTGCAGCGCAGCCTCGACTCGCTGACTTCGCAGCCGCAGTTCCGGAACGCGCACTGGGGTGTGCTGGTGGTAAACTCAGCCACCGGCGACACGCTTTTCTCGAAGAACGCAGGCAAGCTGTTCATGCCGGCTTCCAACATGAAGATCATCACCGGGGCCGTCTCGCTGGCACTGCTCGGCGCGGATTACCGTTACCGCACGACCTTCGTCACCAGTGGAACGGTGCAGGATTCGGTCTTGACCGGCGATCTCGTCGTAATCGGGCGCGGCGATCCGTCGCTCAGCGATCGAATGCGCGGCAACGCTGCAATGGCGATGGATTCCATCGCTGATTCGCTGCTTGTGCGCGGCGTCAGGCGCGTCACCGGCCAGGTGGCGCGCATGGGCAACGCCTTCCCTGATTCGACGCGCGGTTATGGCTGGGAGTGGGACGACCTGCGTGAGTATTACGGCGCCGGTGTCGACGAGCTGACGTTCAACGAGAGCATGGCGCCGACGACGTTGCGAGCGGACAGCACTCGCGACAGCCTTTACTCCGGACCAGCGCCTGATCCCGCGCGCGCTTATCTCGCTGCCTTCAGCGACGCTCTCAAGCGGCGGGGCATTGTCGTCGATGGCGGCATCGCCGACACGATTTTTACCGATGCGCCGCTGCTCGATACGCTCTTCGTGCAGCAGTCTCCACCGCTCCGTGACATCCTGCCAATGATGATGAAGCCGTCGCAGAACCAGATGGCGGAGCTGCTGTTCAAGGCTGTCGGGCTGGAACGGGGCGGCATCGGAACGGCAGACACCGCGCGCAGAATCGTTGGCAAGCAGCTTCTCGCGTGGGGCGCCGAGGCCGACGGGTTCAACATCAGGGACGGGAGCTGTCTTTCGCGGCACAACCTGCTTTCGCCGGAGACCGTCGTTCGCACTCTTGCCGGAATTCAGCGCGACACCGCCTTCGCTGCATTCTACAATTCGATGCCCATCGCCGGCGTTGACGGAACGGTGCGCAGTCGCATGAAGGGTACGCTCGCCGAGGGGAACGTGAGGGCGAAGACAGGCTCGATCTCGTTTGCGAGATCGCTCTCTGGCTACGTGACGACGGCCGACGGAGAGCGCCTCATCTTCAGC
>JACCRL010000118.1 GCA_013813605.1 Gemmatimonadaceae bacterium | reverse complement strand
CGACGATTTTGCCGGTTCGGCTGAACCAGGAAGTTTTTTGCGCGAGATCGAGAGTTGAATTCATTCACCATTCAGACGGCAGTTTTGAAAGAGCGGTCACGCTTTATCGATGCAAAAGCGTCTGCCTAAATGGCGGGCAACGGCGTATCCTCTTTGTCCTCAACGTTTCGGAAGCGATCTCCAAAAAAATCCGGAGTGTTATCGAATCTGCCCGCGGCACGGCGCGACATGGAATTTTCCAGCGGCGCGACGGCTTGTTCGCAAAGGGCGGGAAGGGGGTCAAGACCTCCGGACGAGGGAAAAGGCGGATGGAGACTTCACTTGAGGTCGAGCCGTTAACACGAAGTGTCACCGGCGATTAAAGGAGAACACTGCCACTTTGACTTAGGTCGGAAAAGCAAAAATAGTGACCCTTGAGAGACTGGGAATGTCTCTCTTGAAACGTACGCCCGAGCTTTTTTCCGGGCACCTCCGATAACCGGCAAAGCCACCGAAAGCTGGCGACGCAAAGCCCCGAGGCTACCGCGAACTGACCACCGTTTGCCAAGCCAGTCGAGCCGCCGAAGAGGGTTGCCGAATGACAATCAATCCCGTACGACGCGGCTACGCCGTCAGGCTTTTTGTTCTACTAGGTGCTCTTTCGATCCCCGCCAAGGCGAGCGCCCAGCTGCATCGCGCGACGGACACTGCCATCCCCTGGCTTGCGAGTCAGCAGTCAGAATCCCCGCTCGCTGACCTGGGCACGGCCGAAGGCAATGGCCTCCCTGGTTTCAGCCCCGCGGCCCCGCTTTCCCCGGTGAATCCACCCGTCCGCGGAATGGGCCACAGCGGAAAGATCTTTGCCCGCTTCATGCTGCCTGAGGAAAAGGCGGTCCTCGCCTATTTCTCGAGTGGGAACGCGACGCCGGATTCCAGCTCGCACCCGGCGGCAGAGGCTGGCAGGAACGCCGAAGTCGTCTTTACGATGCGATCGTTTGCCCAGAAAGTTCGCACGCACCTGAACGGCTACCGTCTCGGCTACTGGCCCGCCGAGCGCGGCAGGCGCCGCTCGAACACCTATAGAAACCCGGACGGGTTCATCGAGGTGACGCGTGAGAACCAGGACACGCGAATCTCGGAGCACTTTCGCCTCAGGGACTTCCTTACGCACGACCAGCCCAACGTCTGGCCGAAATACGTCGTTCTCCGCGAGCCGCTGCTCGACAAGCTGGAGCTGGTGATCGACGACATGCGCGCCCACGGTTACAATGCCGAAGGGATGCGCGTGATGTCCGGCTTCCGGACTCCGTACCATAACGGGACCAGGCGGCGCGAGGGAAGCGCGCGCGACAGCCGTCATCAGTTCGGCGACGCCGCTGACGTCATCATCGATAACGATGGCAACGGCAAGATGGCCGATCTCAACGGTGACAAGCGCGTGAACTCAGCCGACGTGAAGATCATCCTCGCATCTGTCAATCGCGTCGAGAAGAGGTATCCCGAGCTGGTGGGCGGAACGGGCCTGTATTCGTCCTCGAGGAGCGGCGCGTTCGCGCACATCGACGTGCGCGGGACGCGCGCGCGCTGGGTTCTGTTTCGCGGGCCGCACTCCAAACGCGCTTCGGCGCGCCGCGCATCCTCAAAGAAGGGTGCCGTCAGCGGGAAAGCCACCGGAAAAACGGTTCCCAAAGTGAAACAGGTGAGCGCAAAGAAACCCTAGTCGGCCCCGTTGGCTGACGAAAGCTCTGCCGTTGCGCATGAGAATGAACGGAAATTCGGTGTCGACGGCGCCGTGAAACCTGCAGCTCGAGCGGCTGTGGTTAATTTTCCGGCACCGATGAAATATTCCAGACTGATTGCGATTCTTCTCGTGCTCGGAGGTTGCGCGTCCCCGCGGCGCGAGCCCTCGCCCGGCACGGGCGTTCAACCCGAGCGCGGTGAGAGCCACCTCCGAAACATCCGCCAGCTCACGGACGGCGGTGAGAACGCTGAGGCGTATTTCAGCGCCAGTGGCGACAAGCTGATCTTCCAAAGTACGCGCGACGGACGCACCTGCGACCAGCAGTTCATCATGAACACGGACGGGTCCGCGCTGAGGCGCGTGTCGAACGGCGCCGGCAAGACGACGTGCGGCTATTTCATGGACGGAGATCGCCGCGTCCTGTTCGGCTCGAGCCACGCCTTGCAGCCGGAATGTCCGCCCCGACCCGATCCGTCCAAGGGCTACGTCTGGCGGCTGGATCCATTCGACATCTACGTCGCGGGTGCCGACGGGCGAGGCCTCTCCCGCCTGACGAACTACGGCGTGTACACCGCCGAGGCGGTCGTTTCGCCCGATGGCAGGAAGATCGTTTTCACATCGCTCAAGGATGGCGACCTCGACATCTATGTCATGAACCGCGACGGCAGCGGCGTGCGCCGCCTCACGAGCCAGCTCGGATACGACGGCGGCCCATGGTGGTCGCCTGATGGAAAGCGAATCGTGTATCGAGCCAATCATCCGCGGACGGCGGCCGAGGTGGCAACGTACAGGTCGTTGCTCGCGGAGCGACTGGTCAGGCCCAGCAAAATGGACCTCTGGGTAATGGACGCCGACGGATCGAACCAGCGTCAGGTCACCTCGCTGGGTGCAGCGAGCTTCGGTCCGTCGTGGACCGCCGATGGGAAAAGCATCGTGTTCTCCTCGAACCATCACACCGATCCGCGCGCCGGGAACTTCGACCTCTTCCTGGTAAAGCCGGACGGTACCGGTCTGGAGCAGATCACCACGTCCACAACCTTCGACGGCTTCCCGATGTTCAGCCCGGACGGCAGGAAGATCGTCTGGGCCTCGAACAGGCACGCGCGCAACCCGCGCGAGACCAACGTCTTCATTGCCGACTGGATCCAGTAGCATTGAGCTCAGGCGCATGGAGCGTTGACGGCGACCCCGTGTAACATCCCTGGCACCCACGCCGCGTCCTTTGGCGCTCTGGCGCCCCCGCGTCCGACTTTCCGCAAACTCACATCTCAGAGTGCCGACAACGTGAAAAGAATCATCTTCGCACTTTCGCTTTTCGCTGCCGTTCCGCTGATCGCGCAGTCACCCGCGGCAACGCGACGTCCCTCGCGGCCGACTGTCGCCGAGGCGGAGCGCTTCATCGCCGGGGTCGAGCGCGATCTGGCGGAGAAAAGCCTGAAATCGTCGCGGGCGGGCTGGGTTGCGGCCAACTTCATCACCGACGACACCGAGGAGATGTCGGCCGACGCGCAACGTGCATACAGCGTCGCGGTGCAGCAGTACGCGTTGCAGGCGAGTCGCTTCGATCGGCTGAAATTGCCCGCGATGCTTGGCAGAAAGCTGATGCTCCTCAAGCTCGCGCTCTCCGCCCCCCCGCCGTCCAACCCGACGGAGGCTACTGAGCTCGTTCGGCTCGGCGTCGGCCTCGAGGCCGAGTACGGCAAAGGCCGTTACTGCCGCGCGGCGAAGGAAGCAGGCAAGCCAGAGGAGTGCCTGCAGATCAACGACCTGTCCCGCATTCTGGCGACGAGCAGAGATCCGAACGAGCTGCTCGAGGCGTGGACCGGCTGGCACACCATCTCGCGACAGATGCGGCCCCGCTACGCCCGGTTCGTCGAGCTGTCGAACAAGGGATCGCGCGAGCTCGGCTTCGCTAACACGGGCGCGATGTGGCGCGCCGGGTACGACATGGATCCCGATGCATTCTCCGCCGAGCTCGAGCGCATCTGGAAGCAGGTCGAGCCGCTGTACCTCTCGCTTCATGCGTACACGAGAGCGAAGCTCGTCGAGAAGTATGGTGCTTCCGTGGTTCCGCCAAATGGCATGATTCCCGGCCATCTGCTCGGCAACATGTGGGCGCAGGAATGGGGCAACATCTACGAGATCGTCGCTCCGGCCGGCGTGCCGCGCGGCTACGATGTCACCGAGCTGCTCAAGGCGCGAAACGTGGACGCGCGCGGAATGGTGAAGTACGGCGAGAGCTTTTTCACGTCGCTGGGCTTTGCGCCGCTCCCGGAGACGTTCTGGAAGCGGTCGCTGCTGGTTAAGCCGCGGGACCGCGAGGTCGTGTGCCACGCCAGCGCATGGGACATCGACAGCAGGGACGACATCCGCATCAAGGCGTGCTTCGAGCCGAACGCAGAGGATTTTGTTACCGCCCACCACGAGCTCGGCCACAGCTTCTACCAGCGCGCTTACAAGAACCAACCCTTCCTGCTCCAGAACGGCGCCAACGATGGCTTCCACGAGGCGATCGGCGATGCCGTCGCGCTCTCGATCAACTCCACTTACCTGAAGCAGGTGGGTCTGCTCGACAATCCGCCGAGCGCCGCTGGTGACACTGCCTTCCTGCTCCGGCAGGCGATGGACAAGGTTGCCTTCCTGCCGTTCGGCCTGCTCATCGACCAGTGGCGTTGGAAAGTGTTCAGCGGGGAAGTGAAGCCCGCCGATTACAACAAGGCGTGGTGGGATCTGCGGAACAAGTATCAGGGTGTGTCGGCGCCAGTCGCGCGCACCGAAGCCGATTTCGACCCGGGCGCCAAGTTCCACATTCCCGGTAACACGCCCTACACGCGCTACTTCCTCGCGCGCGTGCTGCAATTCCAGTTCTATCGCGCGATGTGCCGCGAGGCGGGTCACACCGGGCCGCTATACACATGCTCGTTCTACAACAGCAAGGCGGCCGGCGCGCGGCTGGCGCGAATGCTCGAGTCAGGCCAGAGCGTGCCCTGGCAGGAGACGCTCTTCACGATGACGGGGGAGCGCCAAATGGATGGAAACGCGCTGCTCGAGTATTTCCAGCCGCTGAAGGTCTGGCTCGACCGCCAGAACCAGGGCAAGCCGGTCGGCTGGAGTGTCGCCGCCGGCCGCTAAACCGCCGCGGTTCCCCTCGCCGCCGCGGCGGCGAGCTGGAGCCCTCGCATGCTCGCCCGCTCCGCCTTGTCGACGAGCCTGTTGACGACTTCGACCACGTTGTCGAGCGTCGGTTGCAGTGCGGGCGTGGTCTTTTCCGTGAGAACGGCACACATCTGATCGCGGAGCAGCACGAATTCCTGGCGCAGGTCTTCGCCTGCCCACCCGACTGACTGCCGCTCGGCGCCGTGACGCTCGGCGATGAGCCGCTGGATGTCGCCGCCATCGCGGATCAGGCCGGATGCTGCTCCCCCCGCCTCGCCGATCAGGATGAGCGATTGCGCCAGATCGGCCACAAAACTTGCGACGTGACTCTCGAGATGCGTGTCGCTGAGCGCGGCGGTCTGCGCCGGCATTTTCTCGCGCAGCTTCCGGGTGTGGCGTTGTATCAGCTCGTTGACATTGGAGAGCAGCAGCATGCCGCCCTCCGCCAGGCCCGTTGCATTGCGCGTGCGGCTGCGCCGTTCCGGGAGCGGTACCGCCGCGCCGTCCTCGGTGGCTACCGGGGACGCGGCGGGGAGCCAGAGCGTGAACTGGGCACCCGTCCCAACCTCGCAGTTCACGCTCACGTCACCGCCCATCAGGCGCGCAAGGCGCCGGCTGATGGTCAGCCCCAGTCCGGTTCCGCCCGCTACACGCGTGCGCGTATTGTCCAGCTGGACGAACGGCTCGAACACAGCGTCCGCCTGGGCCGAAGAGATTCCCGGTCCCGTGTCCGTGATCCGGACGAACGCCCAGTCATCGCTGCCCTTCAGCTGCACCGAATCAGCAGGCCTCGGCGTTGTGCCGCTCTCAAGGGTGATCGTGCCCCCCTCGGGCGTGAACTTCACCGCATTCGAGATGAGGTTGAGCAGGATCTGCTCGACGCGGCGCGAGTCGCCGATATAGAGAACGATCTTCTTCGCAATGTCGCCCCGCGCGACGGTGATCTTCTTCGCTGCCGCCTGCGGATAGGTGAGGGAGAGTGCGGCCGCCGCGGCGTCGCTCACTCTCGATACCACGTTCTGCACCTGAAGCTGGCGTGCCTCGATCTTTGCGAGGTCGAGGAGCTCGTTCACCAGCGAAAGAAGGTGCTGGCTGCTGGCTCGCACGCGCTGCATGTAACCCTTCTGCTCGCCGTTGAGCGGTCCCTTCAGCTCGAGCTCGAGCAGCTCCGCGTACCCGGAAATGGAGTTGAGCGGCGTCCGAATCTCGTGGCTCATCGTGGCGAGGAATTGCGATTTGGCGCGATTGGCATCTTCCGCCGCTTCCTTCGCCGCGAGCACTGCCTGTTCGGCGCGCTTCCGCTCGGTCAGATCGCGCGTCACGTTGGCGAAGCCGACGAGCCGCCCATCGGTGTCGTCCCGGACGGCGGTGATCACGCTGCTGCCCCAGAATCGCGAGCCATCCTTGCGCACACGCCAGCTTTCCTCGGCCACACGGTCGCTCGCTTCCACGGTCCGGAGCACCAGCTCAGGCTTCCCGTCGGCGCGATCCGTCGGAGTGTAAAAAACCGAAAAGTGTTTGCCGACCACGTCTGCCTCGTCGAACCCGGTGAGGCGCAGCACGCCCGGATTCCAGCTCTTTACCTCTCCTTTCCTGCCGAGGATGAACATCGCGTGATCCGAAACTCCGTCGACGAGCAGGCGGAAGTGCTCCTCACGGCGCCGCTCCGCTTCATACAGGCGGGCGCGCTCGATCGCGGTTGAGGCCCGCTCCGCGATCAGCATCAGGAGATTCACTTCGCTGCCCGTGAACTCGCGGTCGTCGAACGTGCCCACGTACATCACGCCGATCAGCTTGTCGGGCAGCCGGAGCGCCACCCCAAGCAGCGTTTTCAGGTCAGGCGGGAGTGCGGGGCTCGCGTCGGCAGCAGCCGGCAGGTCGCGTATCACGACGGGCTCGGCGCCCCCCGCGATTCTGCCGAGAAGCCCTTCGCCGATGTCCACCTTCACGCCGAATCTCGCTGAATCTGCGGCGTTGCCGCCCTCGCACACCTCGAGCTTTCGTCCATCGCGGGTGACGAGCAGAATCGAGGCGCAATCCGCGTCCACAGCCTCCGGCACGCGGACCATCAGCTCCTTCAGCAGCTCGTCGAGGGCGAGGTGCGACAGCGTTGCATCCACAACCCGCTGTATCGCCTCGAGCGCAGCGCGCGATTCGCTCTCGCGAGTGAGGAGATCGTCCCGCTCGCCGGAAGTCGTGCGCAGAAGGGCCATGTCGCGACGCATGTAGACAACCATCAGCGAGACGAGGAGCAGAGCCAAAAGCGACGCCGCGCCGATCCAGAACAGCGCCCATCGGAGCGCCATTCTCTTTTCGTGCGTGCGCTTCTCGAGCATCGCCAGCTCGTATGCCTGGATCTGGTTTATCTGATAGCGGATCTGCGCAGCCGCTGACTGGTCCCCCGAATTGCGAATGAACTCTGTGGCCGCGACGACGTTCTCGCGGCGCCGCAGCTCGACCGCCTGCCGCATGATGCTCACCTTTCTCGCGATCAGCGGCTCTACACGCTTCAGATGGTGCTGGTGGTCGCTCCCAACCGTCGGGAGGTGGTGGAGCGTCCGCAGGCCGCTCTCGATTGCCCGGGCGCCTTCCTCGAATGAGGTCAGGTGCGCTTCATCGCCGGTAATGATGAAGGACTCGGCGTGCATTTCGGTGCTGTTCACTGCGTTGAGCACGTACTCGAAGCGGGCGACGACTTCCCGCGCATGGGTCGTCCATTCGGCTGCCTCCATCGAGCGGCTGACGGTTCGCGCGGCGATCAACCCGGCGAGGCCGACGAGCACGCCGGCAAGCAGGCCCGTGGTAATTTTTCGTCTCGTCGTCAGCATTGCGCGTTTGTGAGGCAAGGAGAGGGCCTCGCCTCCCAGCCGGGACTATCAGCGGCCGGAACCCAGCCTCAGGGGCCGTAAGTCGGGTGAGACGCCGGAAACACTTCCTGCCTGCAAGGGTAATGGTTCGTGGC
>JACCRL010000101.1 GCA_013813605.1 Gemmatimonadaceae bacterium | reverse complement strand
GATGCGGCCCGTCTCCGTCGCCACCAGCTGGTGGGACGGCGTCAGCTCTCCCCGCTGCCGCAGGCGCCTGAGTGCGCGCTCGCTCGGGTCCGCGATCAGAAAGATCTTGAGGTCTGCCTCCGGGAATACGGCGGTTCCCATGTCGCGGCCGTCGACCACGACATCGCGCTCCATGGCCGCCGCTCTCACAAGCACATTCACCCAGTCGCGCACCTGTGGCATTTGCGCGACCCGGGAAACGTTTCTCGTGACTTCGTCGCCGCGAATTTCATCCTCTGCCGACTTGCCCTCGATAACCGGATAAAAAGATGTGCGTGCCGCGCGCAGCTCCACCGAACTTGCGGCGTCGAGGACGAGCCGGTCGTCCCACTTCGCAGCGTCGACGTTCCGGCGCAGCACAGCGGCTGTCGCGGCGCGGTACACGGAGCCGGAATCGACGTGCAGGTACCCAAGCTTGTCAGCCACCATCTGGGCAGTCGAAGATTTCCCCGAAGCAGCAGGGCCGTCGATGGCGATCACGCGAAACCGGCGGCTCATGCGGCGACGCGAGAGAGATCGGTCCAGAACGCCGGGTACGAAACGCCGACGCATTCCCTGCTCTCTACGGTGATGCGGTTTCCGGTCGCGGCGCCGAGAATGCCGAACGCCATCGCAATGCGGTGATCTCCCCGCGGATCGACCGATCCACCGAGCGTGCGCCGACCACCCCACACGCGCAATCCGTCCGGATGCTCTTCAGCCTGCGCGCCAACGGAGCGCAGATTCGATACGACAGTTGCGATGCGGTCGCTCTCCTTCGCACGCAGTTCCTGGGCGCCAGTAACTACCAGCTCGACCCCGGCGGCCGCGGCAACACAGGCGAGCAGCGGCAGCTCGTCGATGAGCGCCGGAACTTCTTCCTCCGTGATTTCGATACCGGTCAGCTCCGCGGAGCGAACACGCAGCGTACCGGTGGATTCTTCTCCTGAAAACGAGGCCGAGATCACCTCGATGTCACCGCCCATCCGCGAGAGCGCTTCAACGAATCCCGACCGGGTGGGATTCAGGCAGACCTCGGGAAGGTCGAGCACCCCGTTCCGGGCTACCGTACACAGTGCCGCGAAATACGCGGCCGACGATGGGTCGGCGGGGATGTCCATGTCCAGCGGAGCCAACCGACGCGCCGGGCGGAGGCACACCTGGGTGCCGTCGTTCTCCACGTCCACGCCCATTGCGCGCAGCATGCGCTCAGTGTGGTCGCGCGACCTGCGCTTCTCCGTCACTCTCACCTTGACACCTGACGTGAGTCCGGCGAGCAGGATCGCACTCTTCACCTGGGCGCTGGAGCTCCCCGTTTCCCAGTCGATGCTCCGCAGGCCCGCCCCGTGCACCGTCATTGGCAGCCCATCGTCGCGATCGAACTCGCAGCGCGCTCCCATGTACGTAAGCGGCTCGGCAACGCGCTTCATTGGCCGCCTGCTGAGGCTGTCATCGCCGACGAAGCGGGATGTGAAATCGTTTCCCGCCACCAGTCCCGCCAGCAGCCGTGCGGTCGTGCCGCTGTTTCCGCAATCAAGCGCGCTCCCTGAAGCACGAAGTCCCTTCAACCCGCCTCCGGCGATCGTTGTTACGCTGCCCAATTCGGGAATGTCAGCGCCGAGCGCGTTGAGGACGCTGCGCGTGGAACGAACGTCCGCGGAATCGAGAATGCCGCGTACGGAGGACTCGCCTTCCGCCAGCGCACCGAGCATCAGCGCGCGGTGCGAGATCGATTTATCGCCGGGAACGCGGACTGTTCCGCGGACGTTCAGCGCAGCCACGACTCAAGCGCGGTGGCGGCGTCCGTCTTGTCGTCCCGGTATTTCACGATCACCGGAGTCTGTAGCGATATATGCTCGCGTTCCCCCCAACCCGATTTTACGGCGCGCGCTCCCGGCACGACGACGGCGCCTTCGGGGATTACGAGCGGCCGGGTGCCATCCGACCTTATGATCGTCTCGCGCGGCAAGTCATAGACCGGGGTGCCGCGGGTGAGTACCACGCCGGCGCCGATCACGGCACGGTGCCGCACGACCGTACCCTCGTAAACGCCGCAGTTTCCACCGATGACAACGTCGTCCTCGATTACGACCGGTGATGCGTTGACGGGCTCCAGTACTCCGCCCAGCTGAGCGGCGGCGCTCAGGTGCACGCGCGCGCCGACCTGCGCACACGATCCGACCAGCGCGTGCGAATCGATCATCGTACCCGCGCCAACGTGCGCGCCGACGTTGATGTACATCGGGGGCATGCACACCACGCCCGGCGCGACATACGCTCCCCTCCGTATCATCGAGCCGCCGGGGACGACGCGGACGCCGTCGGCGAGCGCCAGCTGTCGCGGTGGATAGGTGTCCTTGTCGAAGAACGCAAACGAAGACGCGGCTCCGGCGGCTCGTGGCGACATGTCGATCATGGACCCGGCGCGAAATCCCAGCAGAATCCCGCGCTTGACCCACGGAACCGCGCGCCATTCGCCGCCTTCATGGCGTGTGGCGGCGCGCACCTCGCCGGCTTCGAGAGCGGCGAGCAGCTCTTCCACAGCGGCTTTCGCGTCCGGCGGAAGTGGCGAGGCGGGGGGAGTTGCTGAAAGCGACTCTATCCGTGCGGCGAGTTCCTTGAGCTGTGCGTTCACGCGGTGACCGCACCGATCGATGCGAGTGCCGCGCGCACGGCGCCCTCGTGCCGATCAGCGAGCGGAACGAGTGGCAGTCGCAGGACGTTCAGCATCTTGCCCATCATTGCGAGGGCAGCCTTCGCCGGAATCGGGTTGGACTCGACGAATGCGGCGGCAGTCAGCTCGGCAAGCTGATGATGTATTTCGCGCGCGGCACTGAAATCGCCCGCGGCGCACTTCTCCGTGAGCGTGGACACGAGGCGCGGGGCGACGTTCGACGTGACCGATATGACGCCGTCGCCGCCGTCCGCCATCACCTGCATCGTCAGCGGGTCGTCGCCGGAAAGAACACTGAAGCGGGCGGGCCGGTGGCGGATGATCTCACTGATCTGCGCCAGATTCGCCGACGCTTCCTTCACCGCCGCGATGTTGGGATGCTCGGCGAGCTCGAGCGTCGTCGCCGCCTCGATGTTGCTGCAGGTGCGGCCGGGCACGTTGTAGACGACGATCGGGATCTGCACCGCGTCGGCGATGGCGCGGAAGTGCGCGACGATGCCGCGCTGGGGGGGCTTGTTGTACATCGGCGACGCGTGCAGCAGGTGCGTCGCGCCGGCGTTCTGCACATCGCGGGAGAGATCGATCGCCTTGCGCGTGTCGTTCGATGCGGCGCCGGCGACGACGGGGACCCTGCCGGCTGCCTGCTCGACCGCGATTGCAACGATTCTGAGATGCTCGTCGCGTGTCAGCGTCGCCGCTTCACCCGTTGATCCGCATGGCACGATGAAGTGCACGCCACTCGCGATCTGCCAGTCCACGAAGGAGCGGAGCGAGCGTTCGTCCACCGCACCTGATGAGGTGAAAGGTGTGACGAGGGCGGTGCCGCACCCGGTAAGTCGCTGCGGGTCCATTGGTCTCCACGAATGACGCCCCCGCGCGGGGGCTTCGCAATCGCGCTAAATGTACCCGCTGGCGGAGCGCTAACCAATCAGCGCGCGCTCCTTCCCCTCTCTATTGGGCGTTCTGCCGCACGAACGCCATCGGCGGCGCGCCGACCCCCTTAAGAATGATGCGCGCGCTCCAGCCGATCTCGCCGACGAGCGAGTCGCCTCGAATGGCGAGGCCGGCGTCGTCGCCGGGGGCGCTTCCAGGATCGCTTTCACCGCTCCGGATCCAGAGCTTGCCGCTGCGGACGCCGTAGGCGCCGGTCGTGGTTTCCGGCGGGTCCTTTTCGCCGCTGATGGTTTTGTCGACGACGAGCGAATAGCGACCGTCGGGCTTCAGCTCGAGCGCGGCGCGAAAGTCCCACGGGAACTTGAGGGTCGTTCCCTTCGCCTCGTAGACGTACGTGCCGGGCAGGGTTGAAGGGATG
>JACCRL010000100.1 GCA_013813605.1 Gemmatimonadaceae bacterium | reverse complement strand
CGCAATGGACATCGATGTCCTTATGGACGGCGGCGCCTACGTGACGCTCAGCCCGACGGTGCTCTCCCGCGGCTGCATTCACGCTGCCGGGCCATACCGATGCGACAATGTTCACATTCAGGGTCGCGCGGTCTTCACGAACACCCCACCCAACGGAGCTTTTCGCGGATTCGGCGCGCCGCAGACCGAGTTCGCCGTCGAGGTGCACATGGATCGCATTGCCGAAACCCTCGGCGTCGATCCGGTGGAGCTGCGCAGGAAAAACGCCCTGCGGCCCGGCGACACGACCGCGACCGGACAGACGCTGCGCGAAGACTGCAGCGCGCTGATGGTGCTCGAGGAAGCGGTGCGGCGCACCGACTTTGCCGCCAAGAGGGAGCGGTACAGAGGGACGAACCGGGCGATCGGCCTTGCGCTCTTTTATCACGGCGCCGGTTTCACCGGCGCGGGTGAAAGGAATCTCAAATCGAAGGCTAGGCTCGAGCTGACGCCCACCGGAGTGCGAATTGCTACCGGAAGTACGGAGATCGGCCAGGGAACCCGCACCATGCATGCGCAGATAGTCAGCGATGCCCTCGGCGTTCCCTACGAGACGGTGGAAGTGGCGCAGCCGGACACCGATCGCGTCGCCGACAGCGGACCGACCGTTGCCTCACGCACATGCATGGTCGTCGGCAAGATTCTCGAGGAGTGCTCGCTGGAAATGAAAGTGAAGCTCGATGGTCTGACTCCCGCCCAGTATCACGCGCAGCACGGCGAGCTGACGGTGGAGCGCACCTACGAGCCGCCGGACTGGATCAAGTGGGATGACGCGTCATATCGCGGCGATGCCTACGCCACCTACGGCTGGGGCTGCGATGTCGCCGAGCTGGAAGTGGATCCCGATACGTTCGAGGTGCGGCCACTCCTGATCACGGCGGTGCAGGAGTTCGGCCGCCCGATTCATCCGGCGCTGGCGCGCGGACAGATCGAAGGGGGCACCGCGCAGGGACTCGGCTACGCCCTCCTTGAGCGGGTGGTGATGCGCAACGGCGCGATGGCCAACTCCCAGCTCACCAACTACGTCATTCCGACGACGCTGGACATGCCCGAGGTCGACGTCGTGATGATGGAGAACCCGTATCCCGGCGGGCCCTTCGGCGCGAAGGGTCTTGGCGAGCTGCCGATGGACGGCCCCGCCCCCGCTGTCGTCAACGCGCTGCGTCACCTCGGCCTGGACGTGCGCGAGATTCCCGCAACGCCGGAGCTGATCGCGAGCTGCAGCAAAGCATGATGCGTCTCTTTCAGCAGCCGGTACGCGCCTGATGCGCTTCACGCTCAATGGCAAGGACACGGACGTCAGCGCGCATCCCATGACGCGGCTCCTCGACGTGCTCCGCGAAGAGTGCGGACTGACGGGCACGAAGGAAGGATGCGGGGAGGGCGAGTGCGGCGCCTGCACCGTGCTCATCGACGGCGATCCCGTCTGCTCGTGTCTCATCCCGGTCGCGCAGGCGGAAGGCGCGGAAGTTCTGACCATCGAAGGCCTCGGAAACGACCATCCGCTCCAGCACCTGTTCATGAACGAGGTGGGGGCCCAGTGCGGAATCTGCACGCCGGGGATGATCATGACCGCCATCACGCTCGGTCCAGAGCCGACTCTCGACGATGTGAAGACCGCGCTCGCCGGCAATCTCTGCCGCTGCACCGGCTACTCGGCGATTTACCGCGCAATCATGAAGTGGCGGCAGATGCCCGATCCCGGTACTCAGGTGTCCGCGGCGCGATGAGGGCGATCGTCGAGGGACTCGACCTCCGGCGTGCGAAGTCGCTCGACGACGCGCTTCACATCCTGCGCGACGATCCGCGAACACCGATGGCCGGCAACACCGACCTCTACGTTGCGCTCAACTTCGGCACGCTGGTGCCGCGACGGTTTCTCGACATTCGGGCACTGAGTGAGCTCCGCGAAATCTCATTGAACGGAGACGTTCTCGTCATCGGCGCGCTCACCACCTACACATCACTCATACGCTCAGACGTAGTCGGATCGAGACTGCCGATGCTCGTTGAGGCCGCGCGGCAGGTGGGCGGCGCCCAGATACAGAATCGCGGCACGCTGGGGGGGAACGTCGCCAACGCATCGCCGGCGGGCGACTCGCTCCCGGTGCTCGCTGCCGCCGACGCCACGATCGTGCTTCGCAGTGCGGCGGCCGAGCGAAGAGTTCCGATCACCCAGTTCTATACGGGCTATCGCACAACGGTGATGCGACCCGACGAGCTGGTGGTCGCGATCGAGGTGCCGCCGGTCGAGGGAAGGCAATGGTTTCGGAAGGTCGGCACACGGGCCGCTCAGGCGATCTCGAAGATAGTCGTCGCGGCGGTTAGAACATCAGCGCCAAGGATTGCGTTCGGCAGCGTTGCGCCGACAGTCGTGCGCGTTCCGGAAACAGAGAGGGCGCTCGCCGACGGCGCCGGCATTGATGAAGCCGCGCAAATACTGTCGCGCGAGATCAAGCCGATAGACGACATCAGGTCTACGGCCGAGTACCGGCTGCGCGTCGCGGCGAACCTGCTGCGGCGGTTCTGGGAAGAGACGAGCTGATAGACCTCGTCATTCGCGGACACCGGGTCCTGACCCCGGCCGGTATTCGCGCCGCGTCGCTGCACATCGGGCAGGGCCGGATCGAGCGGGTGGCGGAATGGGAAGAAGTGCCGTCACGCGTTACGCCATTCGAAGCCGGCGACCTGCTGGTGATGCCGGGCATCGTCGATACGCATGTGCACCTCAACGAGCCGGGCCGCACCGACTGGGAGGGGTTCGATACCGGCACGCGCGCGGCCGCGGCCGGAGGAGTGACGACGCTGCTCGACATGCCGCTCAATTCGGTGCCGGCTACGACGACGGTCGAGGCGCTGCGTGCGAAGCGTGAAGCCGCCCGTGGGAAGTGCGTGGTTAACGTCGAGTTCATCGGCGGGGTCGTGCCGGGAAACGCGGAACACATCGAACCTCTCGCGGCAGCTGGCGTGCGCGCGTTCAAGTGCTTCCTGACGCCGTCGGGCGTGGATGAGTTTCCTGCCGTGGGCGAACGCGACTTGCGAGAGGCGTTTCCTCTGCTTCTCCGGACCGGACTGGTGCTGATGGCGCACGCTGAAGATCCGGCACGTCTCTCCGGGTCTCAGTCCGTATCGAGCGCCTACGCCGATTACCTCGCGTCGCGCCCCGCCGAGGCCGAACGCTCGGCGATTTCGATGCTCGTCCGCCTCATGGAGCGCACTCCGGCACGGGTCCACATCGTCCACCTGTCATCGCCCAGCTCGATCGGAATAGTTCGTCGCGCACGCGCGCGCGGGTTGCCGATATCGGTCGAGACGTGTCCCCACTATCTCACGTTCGCGGCCGAGGACGTTCCAAATGGGGCAACGGAGTACAAGTGCGCGCCCCCGATCCGGAGCGCGGCGGAACGTGATGGCTTGTGGGAGGCGCTGATCGACGGAGAGATTGACCTCGTTGCATCGGATCACTCGCCGTGTCCCCCGGAGCTGAAGCAGACGAACGGCGACTTCTTCTCGGCGTGGGGCGGGATCGCATCATTGCAGCTTGGGCTCCCAGCGGTGTGGACAGGAGCGCGGTCGCGAGGCGTGAAACCGGAGCGGATCGCCCAATGGATGAGCGCGGCGCCGGCGTGGCTCGCCGGTCTCGATGCAAGGAAAGGTGTGCTGGCCCCGGGATACGACGCGGATGTCGTGGTCTGGGATCCGGACGCCAGCTTCGTCGTCGATGCCGCCAGGCTGTTGCACAGGCACAAGGTCACCCCTTATGCCGGCCGCGAGCTGTTCGGTGCCGTCGCCGCGACATTCGTGGGCGGGAAACTCGTCTTCGCTGATGATCGCCGCTTCCACTGACCGCCGAAAAGAGTAGCGTATCTCCGATGCCTCCAGCCTCGAAAAAGACTGCCGCCGTGTTGCCGAAGTTCACTGACCTGCCCGACCTTGCCGCGGAGCGTCTGGGTGGTGAAGTCGTGGCCGCCAACGACGACTTTTTCGCCCCCAAGGAGAACCTGGTCAAAGCGGGCGCGGCGGTCTGGCGCGAAGGCGAGTACACCGATCGCGGCAAGTGGATGGACGGCTGGGAGACGCGCCGCCGGCGCACGCCCGGCTACGATTGGGCTATTCTGCGCCTTGGCATTCCTGGCATCGTCCGCGGCGTGGTGATCGATACGAGCTTTTTCACCGGCAACTATCCCGAGCAGGCGAGCATCGATGCCTGCGCGGTCGAAGGCAATCCATCAGCAAAGCGGCTCGCCAGCGAAGAAACCTCGTGGAAGCCGCTGCTCAGGAAATCAGATCTCGCGGGCAACACATTGAATCCTTTCACGATCAAGAGCGGAGTGCGCTTTACCCACCTCCGCCTCAACATCTTTCCCGACGGCGGAGTCGCCCGCTTCCGCGTCCATGGTGACGTGGTGCCGGATGAAAGCGTCTTCGCGCGGGAGATCGACCTCGCCGCTCTCGCTCACGGCGGTTACGTCGTGTCGTGCAGCGACATGCATTACGGAAACCGGCAGAACCTCATCCTCCCCGGCCGCTCGACGCACATGGGCGATGGGTGGGAGACGAAGCGCCGGCGCGGGCCGGGGCACGACTGGGCAATAGTCCGCCTCGCCCGGCGGGGTACGATCGAGCGCGTCGAGCTCGATACAGATCACTTCAAGGGAAACGCTCCGGGAAGCTGCATGCTGGAGCATTGCGATGCGCCGAATTCCATCAACCTCAACAAGGCGAAGTGGAAAGTGCTGGTGCATTCCCCGCTCGAGCCGCACAAGCGGCATCGCTGGGATAGTGTTGCCGCCGCACCGGCCACGCACGTCAGGCTGAACATCTACCCCGATGGCGGAGTCGCCAGGCTTCGCGTGTTTGGCCGCACGGAAAACCGAAAGCGGCAATGACCGATGTATCCGAGCTGGATGCACTGCCGGCCGATCGTGCGGGCGAAATGTTCAGCGCTTGCTGCGGCTCGGCGCGGTGGGTGGAGAGGATGGTTGCCCTGCGGCCGTTCGGCTCCCGCGGCGCCGTCTGCGGTGCGGCGGACGAGATCTGGTGGTCCCTGAGCGCAAACGACTGGCGCGAGGCCTTTGCGCATCACCCGCGCATCGGAGCGAAGATGGAACCGAATTCGCAGTCCAACCAGGCCCGTGTATGGGCGGCCGGCGAGCAGTCTGAGGTTTCGCACGCGCCCGACGACGTTCGTCATCAGCTCGCGGTCGCCAACCAGGAATACGAGCGGCGCTTTGGCTACATCTACATCGTCTGCGCGACCGGAAAAAGCGCCGCGGAGATGCTCACCCTGGCGCGGAACAGGCTGGACAACGCTCCCGAGGTCGAGCTGCGCATCGCCGCCGAGGAGCAGCGAAAGATCACCAGGCTGAGGCTGGCCAAACTTCTGGACGAGAACGGGAAAGGGGACGCACCATGAGCACGCTCAGCACGCACGTTCTTGATACATCGCTCGGCAAGCCCGCCCAGGGAATTCGTGTCACGCTGGAGAAAGACGGCGAGACCATCGGCTCCGGCGTAACCGACGCCGACGGGCGCGTCAGCGATCTGCGGAAAGAGGGAAGCGAAGTGAAGCAGGGGACCTACTCGCTGAAGTTTTTTGTTGCCGACTACTTCTCCACGAGCGGGCGGGAGGCATTCTACGACGAGATCGTGGTGACCTTCCTGATCAGCGGTGCATCGCGTCACTATCATGTGCCGCTACTACTCAGCCCATTCGGGTATTCGACCTACCGGGGCAGCTGAACAGCAAAGCAAAGGGCAACTGAGAAATACGCAGATGCCAGCTCCCAGAAGCGTAGATGCCAGTTGCTGGAAGAACAACATCCACTGAAGCCGGCTCTTCCTCAGCTTCGAGTTTCGGCGAAATCCTCCAAATCAGATGCCGAGAATGCGGAAGGTGCAATTTCCCCGGGCCTCTAAACCCTGAAAGTTCTTGGTTCTGGCCCTGGTCCGTCTAGCAACTGGCATCTATGCCTCTGGGATCTCGCACCTGTGTCTCTCTCAGTTGCCGTTCACTTCAAGCCTGCCCCACCCGCGATCCATCTCGCGATGATCGCCCTCTCCAACTCGGTGATGAGAGTCTTGTTGGCCGGCGGCATCGTTCGAGTGAGGACGGCGCGCGCGCGAATTCTCTCCGCGTGCGCGCGAATCTGCTCCGGCGTATCGAACATCACGCCACCCGGCGCCGCGCCAAAGCTCAGGTCGCTCGGCTGAGACGAGTGGCAGGCGGCACAACGTCGGTCAATGACGTGACGGACTTCGGCGAACGTCACCGGCGCGGTTAGAGCCGGGGCCACGACGGACGGCGCCTCGGCGCCAACGCGCATTATCGTGAACAGAGCAATCGCGCTCGCGGTGATTGTGGCCGCCAGAATGGGCTGCCAGGAGGGAAGCGTGAAGCGGATGTTGAGTACATGTCTCACTGCCGCCCCCGCCGCAATCAGTGTCAACAACAGCAGCCAGTTGAAGCGGCCCGCGTACATCGCCGGAAAGTGATTGCTCACCATCAGGACGATGACTGGAAACGTGAAATAGTTGTTGTGAATCGAAACCCTCTTCGCGCGCGCCGATACGGCCGGATCGGCGCCGCGGCCCTCGTTAACCGAAGCGACCAGCTCGCGTTGCGATGGGACGATGGTGAAAAAAACGTTCGCGGCCATGATGGTGCCGAGCATGGCGCCGACGTGCAGAAAGGCGGCGCGGCCATTCAGGTAATGAAGCAGCGTGAGTGAAATGGCGGCGAGGCCAACGATCCAGATTACGTTCGCCGCGAGGGGAAGCCGCGGCGCGACGAATCGTTGCATCCCTTCGTAGAGCGCCCAGCCCAGGAGAATCGAGCCGGCGGCGATCCACACCGCATGCGCATGACTTCCGGGACCGCCCGATCCGTTTTCCAGTAGCGCCCGCCCCCCGAACCAGTAAACCGCGATGAGCAGCGCCATACCGCTCCACCACGTCGTATATGCCTGCCACTTGAACCAGTGCAGCGGCTTCGGCATGGGCTGGCCGCCGAGCAGCGTCTTCTCCACGTAGTAGAAGGCGCCGCTGTGCAGCAGCCAGATCTGTCCGAGTGCGCCAGGGGCATTTCCGCCCGCTGCATCCCGTGAGCCTGGGCGGAGGTTTCTGTCGAGCCAGTTGAAGAGCATCGAATTTCCCGCCCACATGATTGCCGCGATCACGTGGATCCAGCGAGCGATCAGGTCAACGAGCTCGATGGCGCTGCCGCTCACTTCCTGCCGCGCATGATCTTCACGAAGGAACGGGCACGAAACTCGTCCGCGGTGAGCCCCGTCATCTTCAGCGCTTCCTCCTCCGTGATCGCGCCCGAGTTGATTCCACGCAGGAAGAAATTGAGGAGCCCCTGGCCGGTGGCGGCATCATCGAATACGTCACCGACGAGCGTGGCCTGCGCTGCCTTGCTCACGAAGTTGCTGAGCCGGACACCGGCAGCGTCTATTCCATCGAGAAAGAAGCTGTAAAGCGCGGCGTACCGGGTTACGAGCTGCGCCGGATGGAGATCCCATCCCTGGTAGAATCCGCCGGCGAGTGAATGCTTTACGTCATCAAAGTGAAGCTGCCACGCGTGATGAACGCTTTTCGCATTGTCGGCCTGCTGTGCCTTCGTAAGTGCCTTGCCACCCTTTTCCACGCGATGCACGGGCACCGGCATCACCGTCGTCGACCCGTCTGAGAGCCAGACGTCGGTTCCCGCGAACGCCACCTGCATGAAATGCTTGGCGAATTCGCATCCCGGATGCTGCATGCGCTGATAAGCAGCGGTGATGTTGATGCCGGCGGTATAGTCATAAGTCCCGAAGTGCGCGCCCCTCAGCCGTCCGTCGGATGCGTCCAGCAGTCGCGGCAGGAGCGATGTCCCGCGTGAATCGAGCACGATCTGCGGGGTCTCCACCATCGCCTCGAAGCGCAGCGTGCCGTCGGCGAGACCCAGTTTTTTCTCGAGCCGTCGGAGCACCGCCACTGTGTACTCGACCTGCTCGACGATTGTGATCTTTGGTATCGTTACGACCCAGCCCTCGGGCAGTCCCTCCGCTTCGACAAGCGCCGTCACCACAAGGTCGAGGGTGCGGATGCTGCGCGCGCGCAACTCTTCGTTCAGCGGCTTCACGCGCATCCCGATGAAAGGCGATAGCGTGCCCTCGCGCATCCCCTTCGCGACTTCGCGCGCGACTACGGAAGCATGGCCATCCTCCTCCGCGTCCGGCCGATTGCCGTAACCGTCCTCGAAATCGATCCGGAAATCCTCGATCGGTTCCCGCGCGAGTTTTTCCCGGACGCGCCGGTCGATGGTCTGGAGCGCCGAATGGCCAGACAGGCCGAGTGCTTCGCCAAGGGCGGCGGGCTGGGCGGCATAGGTTTCCATCGCCCGCAGGGCGATCCCGCCGAGCTTGGGGACCGAGTCGGCGGAAAAGAGCTGCGCTCCTCCGTAGACGGTGTGCACCGGCTGGCGGCCAGGACCCTCGCCGGGGTGCGACCGCGCGAAGGAAAGGTTCGCTTCGCGGAGCGCGGCGGACATCTCGCCAAGCATTGCGGCGTCCAGAGTGGTGGCCGGTGGCCGGCGATCGTCAGTGGTCATCCGTTGTAAACCTTGCCTCCAGTAGCACGGTAAAGCTCGAGCACCACTCTCGCCTCCTCGCGCAACAGATTGCGCTCGACGCGGATGCCGCGATCCTCCAGGTACTTCCAGGATTCCGGAAACACAGGACCTTCCTCGAAGTTGAGGAACGAAGCGTCCTCCCGCGCGGCGCCGCAGACGATGCGCTGCACTCCGCTCCAGAGCGATGCGCCGAGGCACATCGCGCACGGCTCACACGAGGTGAACAGCTCATGCGCGGGGAGATTGGGAGCATTCAGGGTGAAGGAACCGACGCGCTGCTGCGCCATCATGAAGGCGACCACCTCCCCGTGCAGCACGCAGTTATTGTGGCGCA
>JACCRL010000095.1 GCA_013813605.1 Gemmatimonadaceae bacterium | reverse complement strand
TACGTCGCCTCGCCGCCGGAGTAGTAGCGGCCGCCGAGGTTGAGGGCGCCGCTCGTGATGCGGTTGCCGAACGGGATGAGGACGCCGCCGCCGAAGATGTACGCGCGCGATCCATCGTGTTGGTTCTGGCTCGACAACGATTCTTGGGAATCGTCGGTTCCGCGGAGCGAAGAGGTCGTGGAGAAATCCGTGTAGGCGATGGACGCGTTCGCGTACGGACGGAGCGGACCTTCCGGAATCATCAGCTGCGTGCCGATCGCGCCCCAGCCGATCTGGTTCGTCGTCTCCAGATCGAGCCTTACGCGACCCGTGATCGGAGAGAAGGGAATCTCCTTGCTCTCGCGCCCGTACTGCACCATGCCGAGGTCGCCACGGATGCTGAGGAATCCTCTCTTGTCCACGTGAAAGAGCCCCGTGACCTCCGCACCGTACCCCCTGCCGATGTTGTTCGCGAATTCACCACGTGGCTGCGACATAACGAGATCGCCACCAACTGTGAAGCGCGAAGGCCGCTGCCGATCCTTGAAAAAGGACGATTGCGCGGAAAGCGCTGAAGCTCCCGTGACGCTTGCAGAAAGAACGAGTACCGACACAGCTATCGACCGCATAGTTTCTCCAGTCCGGTTTGCATAAGCCAAAAGCAGGGACGAGACCCCTCCCACTCGCTTTTGCTATATGGTGTTACGATAAGAGCTTAGCGCGGGTTTCATCTTCGGTAAACAAACTTTTGCCCTCTTCTTATGACACCCCGAATCCACCAGTGGTGACATCCCCCGCCCTCCGCGTGAACGGACTGCGCAAGGCATATGGCGATGTCGTTGCCGTCGCGGGACTCGATTTTGAGGTTGGTTCCGGCGAGTGCTTTGGACTGCTCGGGCCGAACGGAGCGGGCAAGACGACCACGCTCGAGATCTGTGAGGGCCTGCTCGCTGCCGACTCCGGCACCGTCGAAGTACTCGGCCGCACCTGGGACAGCGCGCCTGATGAGCTGCGCGAGCTACTCGGCATCCAGCTTCAGGAAACCCAGCTGTCGGAGAAGCTGACCGTCGATGAGACGCTGACGCTCTTTCAGAGCTTCTATCGCAACGCGCGAAGCCTGAGCGAGGTCATCGATGTCGTCGAGCTGGGTGAAAAGCGGTCGGCTCGCGTCGGCGCGCTGTCGGGCGGGCAGAAGCAGCGCCTCGCCGTTGCCTGCGCGCTGGTGGGAAATCCGCAGATTCTTTTTCTTGATGAGCCGACGACGGGTCTCGATCCGCAGTCGCGGCGCCAGATGTGGGATCTCGTCTCCCAGTTCCAGGCGGATGGCAAGACGATCGTGCTCACCACGCATTACATGGAGGAAGCCGAGCGTTTGTGCGACCGCGTTGCAATCGTTGACCACGGGCGCGTTATCGCCGAGGGTACGCCGAATGCGCTGATCGATGCGGTGGACCTGACGCACCTTCCGCCGCCCGAGCCGAGGAAGACACACGCAACACTGGAAGACGTCTTCGTGTCGCTCACCGGGAGGACGCTGCGCGACGAGTGATTCCGCAGCCGTCACCGGCGGGACACGAAAAGCGCGGGGGCTTCGCGGCCGCCCTCTTTACCAGCTCACTCTCGTACGTTTTCTCGAGTTCATGCGCGAGCCGGACGCGGTGTTCTGGACGTTTGTCTTTCCGATCATTCTCGCGGCCGGGCTGGGCCTTGCGTTCCGGCAGCGTGGTCCCGACAGGGCGCATGTGGGAGTCATCGCCGAGCACTCGTCGCCGCTGACCGAGTCTCTCTCCGGAGACAGCAGCATCATTGTGCAGTCGTTGGGCGACAGCGCCGGAGCGCTCGCGCTGCGCACCGGAAAAGTCGCGCTGCTGGTGATGCCGACAGCGAAGCCGGACAGTGTGCGCTACGTGTACGATCCCGCGCGTAGCGATGCCGTCACCGCGCGCCTCCTCGTCGACCGTGCGTTGCAAGCTGGCGCGGGCCGCACCAACCCTGTGCGCACGACGGACAGCTTCGTAACTGAGGCAGGCTCCCGGTACATCGACTTCCTGGTGCCCGGGCTGCTGGGCATGAACCTGATGGGCGCGAGCATCTGGGGACTCGGTTTTGCCATTGTCACGGCGCGCAGCAAGAAGCTGTTGAAGCGATTGATGGCGACGCCCATGTCGCGAGCCCAGTATCTGCTTTCGTTCCTGATATCCCGCCTCGTGTTTCTTGTCTTCGAGGTGATCACCCTGCTCGGCTTCGGGCACTACGTGTTCGGGGTCCCGCTGCGCGGCTCGCTCATCACGCTGGCGCTGATCGCCATCGTCTCCGCGGTTTCTTTCGGCGGTCTCGGACTTCTTACTGCGTCGCGCGCGAAGACGATCGAGGCGGCGCAGGGCATCATGAATTTCGTGATGATGCCGATGTGGATCCTGTCGGGAGTGTTCTTCTCCGCGGCGAACTTTCCCGACGCGATACAACCGGTGATCAGACTCCTTCCGCTCACCGCTGTCAACGACGCGTTGCGCGCGAACATGCTCGAGGGCGCATCGCTTGCCGCCGTGAGTCCGCAGCTGCTCATCATCGCGGCGTGGGGAGTGCTGACCTTCTTCGCCGCGCTCAAGCTGTTCCGCTGGCGGTGAGGTGACCGACGAGGGAGGCTTGTCGGCGGCAAATCTCCTCGTGGTGAACGAAAGTCTTTCCATTCCCCGGTCGGAGCTCGATGTGCGCGTGTCGCGCGCATCCGGAGCGGGCGGTCAACACGTCAACAAGACTTCGTCGCGCGTGGAGATCTTCTGGAACGTGAAATCATCCGGCGCGCTGAGCGACGAGCAGCGGGAGAGGCTGCTCCGCCGTCTCGCGTCCCGGCTCACCAGCGAAGGCAGCCTCCGCATCGTTGCGAGCGACATGAGGAGCCAGCTGCGCAATCGCGGCATCGCCGAGGAAAGGCTGGTGGAGATGGTGCGCAGCGCGCTCGTCGTGCCGAAGAAACGCAGGGCCACTCGGCCTACGCGAGCGTCGAAGGAAGCGCGGCTCGATGAGAAGAAGCGCCACTCGAGCAAGAAGAAGGAACGAAGAAAGGACCGGTTAGATTAATCGCTTCGCTGCTCCTACCTGACTGCCAGGCAATTGACAGAAAATCGAGCCGGTGCTTCCCGGGCGCAGATCATCGCCGCGTTCGCATCGATTTACACAATCTGGGGATCGACGTACCTGGCGATCAGGTACGCAATCGAGACACTGCCGCCCTTTCTCATGGCGGGCGCGCGCTTCCTCGTGTCGGGAGTAATCCTGTACGTATGGGCGCGGCAGCGCGGTGCACTGCGGCCAACACGACTGCACTGGAAGAATACCGCGATAATTGGAGCATTTCTGCTGCTCGGCGGAAACGGCGCCGTGGTGTGGGCGGAGCAGTGGATCCCGTCCGGACTCGCGGCGTTGCTTGTCTCGATACTCCCGTTCTGGATCGTGCTGCTCGAGTGGCTGAGGCCGGGGGGAAAACGGCCGCGTATCGCGGTGGTCCTTGGCCTCATCGTTGGCTTCATCGGAATTGTCGTGCTGATCGGCCCCGGTAACCTCGGCGGCAAGGGGGACGTGAAGCCGCTCGGCGCGATCGTGCTCATTCTCGGATCGCTGTCGTGGGCGATCGGATCGTTGTGGTCGCGCGATGTGAAGCTTCCCGAATCGGGACTGCTCACGACGGGAATGGAGATGCTCGCGGGCGGAGCGATGCTTGCGATTGCGGGGCTTTTCGCCGGCGAGCTCGGCAGGCTCGACCTGGCGAATGTTTCGGCGGCTTCGGCGTACGGGCTCCTCTACCTGATCACGT
>JACCRL010000094.1 GCA_013813605.1 Gemmatimonadaceae bacterium | reverse complement strand
GTAAACGGCAGCGTTGAACAGCAGCAGCGCGATCGCCATGTGGATGTGCATGCGGCGTGAGTCGGCCGGCGAACGCTGTGTGCGGAAAATGTAGTGCTGGAGGAAGCCCTCGGCGTACGCATCCCTTCCCGCCCGCTCAGTCAGGCGCTTCTCCCAGGGAGTTAGCGGGCAACCCCAGTCGAATGCGAGTGTCCCGACCGACCACACGACTGCGACGAGGTGCGGCCAGAGAAGGTAAGGAAAAAACGGAACGACGAACGCACCGGTGACGGCGAATGCCGAGAACAGGAGGTGAATCGCCGCGACCGCCTTCGCCAGGATCAGGTAGCGCATTTATATCTACGGTCGCCTCGTAGCGGCGGGCGCTCCGCGTGAAAACGCGATGAAGTCGGTCGAAGCGGGCTTCGCCCCGGCGGCTCGCACCAGCGCGGCGATTTGGCCGCGGTGATAGCTCCCGTGAAGCGCGACGTGGGTAAGAATGTCCCGAACCGGCGATGTGAATTCGTCGCCCGCGCTGTTCCGGTACGTGACTCCCCGTTCGAGAGGCTCCGCACTTGCCCCGTCCAGGAGCGCGGTGAATTCGGCCGCATTTTCATCCGCCAGCCGCTCGCACTCGTCGAGCGACAACGCCGGCCAGACCGTAACCGTGGCCGTTCTCCCAGCGATCCGCGAAAGCCACACGTGCTCGGCACCAAGAACGTGCGAGAGGAGCTCGAGCGCTTTCGCATCGACGCCATGCGCCACGCGCAGGCTCGCGAGGACGCTCCGGTCCGCCCACGCGACGTGATCGAACATCCGGCGCAGAAGATCCGTCATGCGGCGGCGGTCAGGTCATCTCTCAGCGCGTGATGTTGATCGGTCGGCCGATCGTCCACGGAATTCCCTCTGCGTCGAGGCCGGAGTTGAGCGCCGGCACGCGCCCTGCGAGCAGCGCATTGAGGCGTCCAGTCTCGCGCCGCAAGTCCGCCATCGCCAGCTCCAGTGTCTCGCGCTGCAGCTGTGTCGCCGGCGATGTGACGTTGCCGATCTGAGAAGCGACGCTGTTCACGCGCTCCTGAATCGACGGCTCCTCGAGCTGCCTGTCGTCGGCCGAGGCCTCGGTTGCCGGCGCGCCACGGATCTTGCGCAGCACATCGTTCACTTCCTTCTCGATCGCCTCCGTCTGCTTCGTCAGTGTGTCGGGGCCACTCCCGCTCCTGATCGCGCCCTTTGCATCTACGGCCTGGTCCCGCAGCTGTTCGGCCGTCCGCACCGCTGCCTGGACGGTCGCCTGCATCCGAACCACTCCCGCACGCATGTCATACAGTGCGCGGTACTCGGCCGCGCTCAGCTGCACGAGCGGATCGGCGCGCACCTCGACCGGAACTTCCTTTACCGAGGACGCTCCGCCTGCGCCCTTCATCGTCAGTCGCGCGGTGTAGCGGCCCGGAAGAACGAAGGGTCCGGTGAGCTCGGCGCCGCGGCCACCACCCTGTCCGACCAGCGCCTGGCCGGCCGGACGCGTGGGCGTGTAAGGCGGAGCGGTGCGGAGGTCCCACGTCACGCGGTGCATCCCTGGCTTCTTGTTCGCCGTGAGCTCGCGCACGCGATTCCCAGCGGCGTCGTGAATCGCCAGCGTCACGTCGCCGCCGCGCGGCAGAGAGTCACGCAGGAAGTACGTGATTGCGGTGCCGAACGCCGGGTTGGGTGCAGCGTACTGCTTGTCACCGAGCGCGCCAGCGCCGCGCAGTCCTCCGGGTATTGACGCGTTAGGGTTGTACTGAGTCGCAGCCTTCACCGGAAAGAGATACGCCGCGCTTGCCGATGCTTCGGCGAGACGCTCGAGCGGCGTGATGTCATCGATGATGTAAATGCCGCGGCCGTGTGTACCGATGATGAGATCGTTCTCGCGCGGATGGATGACGATGTCGTGCACCGCCACGGTCGGCAGGTTGTACTTGAGCTGCGTCCAGGAGCGGCCGCCGTTGGCCGAGTAGAAGGCGCCGAACTCGGTGCCGACGAAGAGGAGGTTTGGATTGCGCGGGTGTTCGCGTATCACCTGTACCGAGCCGCCCGCGGGCAGGTTCGAGGCGATGGAAGTCCAGCTCGATCCGTAGTTGGTGCTCTTCAGCACGTACGGCTTGAAGTCGTTGTTGCGGTGGTTGTCGAGCGTTGCGTAGACAGTCCCTTCCGCGGCGCGCGACGCGACCACCCTGCTGATGTAGGTCTCGTCGGGCACGCCGGGGAACCGCTGCATCCGCTGCCACGTTGCGCCGTCATCGCGTGTAACCGAGATGACGCCGTCGTCGGTGCCCACATAGATAAGCCCGCGCCGCATCGCCGATTCGTCGATCGTGCTGATGTTGCCGTACTCGGCGGTTCCCGAATGGCGAGCGACCGCATCACGGGGCCACTTCTTTCCCATTACCAGCAGGCTGTCGCGGTTGCGCTGGCGGGTAAGGTCGGGGCCGAGCGTGACCCAGCTGTCGCCCCGGGTGGTGCTCTTGAAGAGATGGTTGGCGCCGAAGTACAGCGTCTTGTGATCGTAGTTCGAGATGACGATCGGCGCGCTCCAGTTCCAGCGATAGCGCTTGCCGCCGAACTTCGGCTGCGGCTTGATGGTCTTTCGCTCGCCGGTGCGCACATCGTAGCGGACGATGTCTCCACCCTGCGACTCGCCGTAGACGACGTTCGGGTCGGTTGGATCGATCACCGCGTAGAATCCGTCGCCGCCGGTCGTCGCGAACCAGTCGGAGTTGGTGATGCCGTTGACGTTGCGCGTCTGGCTGGGACCAGCCCAGCTGTTGTTGTCCTGCAGTCCGCCGTACACGTAGTAATAGGGCTCGCGCAGGTCTGCGCCGATGGCGTAGTACTGCGCGATGGGAAGGTTCGGCGAGAAATCGACGGTGCGACCACGGTCGTGCGTGATGTACACGCCGCCGTCGTTCCCAAGGATGAAATGGTCCGGGTTGTTCGGATTGATCCACATCCCGTGGTGGTCGACGTGCGATTCCGTGGCGATGGTGCGGAACGTCCTGCCGCCGTCGGAAGATGTCTGGAGCGGTACGCCGAGGAAGTAGATGCGGTCGGCGTTGCTGGGATCAACGCGAATCTGGCCCATGTACCAGGCGAAGGAGCTACCGGCACCCATGCGCTGCCAGCTCGCGCCGTAATCATCGGAGCGGTAGATGCTGCCTTCGGTCAGTCCGGTGGCTGCAGCGGCGGTGGTGACCTTGGTTTCAATCGTCGCATAGACGACGTTCGGGCTGGAGCGGCTGACGTCGAGGCCGATGCGGCCGACGTCAACCTTGGGCAGTCCTTCGCTGAGCCGCGTCCAGCTCTCGCCGCCATCGGTGCTCTTCCAGATGCCGCTCCCCGGTCCGCCGCCGACGAAGGTGTAGGGACGTCGCTCGCGCTGGTACGACGCGGCGTAGATCACGTTTGGGTCGCGCGGATCGAAGATCACATCGGTAAAGCCGGTGTGCTGATCAATGTTCTTGACGTTTCGCCAGGTACGTCCGCCGTTGACGGTCTTGAAGAGGCCGCGGTCGCCGCCCGGTCCCCAGAGCGGGCCGGGTGACGCGACGAAGACGACCTGCGGATTCGCCGGATGGATGATGATGCGTCCGATATGCTCGGAGCGGCGGAGACCCATGTGCGTCCAGGTGCGTCCGCCGTTCTCGGATTTGTACACGCCGTCGCCCCACGACGAGCTGCGCTGGTTGTTCGCTTCGCCGGTGCCGACCCAGAGGATGTCGGGGTTGGTCGGTGCGACGGCGATGTCGCCGATCGAGGCGGCGCCCTGCTTGTCGAAGATTGGCTCATAAGTAGTACCGGCATTAACCGTCTTCCACACTCCGCCCGAGGCGGATGCGACGTAGAAGAGGTCGCCCATTCGGTCGCCGATGCGATCACGCGGTCCTTCAGGCACCGCAAAGTCAACCACGCGGCCGCTCGTCACCGCAGGCCCGATGGACCGCCACGGAAGCTCGGCGAGTCTCGCCGAATCGGCGTCGAAGGCGACGGGTGCCGAGCGTGGTGGGGCCGGTCGTTGCGCGTCGACACTCTGGGCGATCGTCAGAAATGCGGCGGCTAGACTCGCGAAGGCAGCGGGGCTGGGACGGAATCTCATGATGGGCGGCTGTGAGAAATGGGTCGACGCTATCTATATAGTATTCCGCTTTTCAGGGCGGAAGCGGCGGCCCTCGGCCATCAATCCTGATGCTTGGCCAGTATCGACGACTCGTAACGGTTCTCCAGGTCAGCCGGCCCATCGTATACTGCCGTCGCTCCGGACAGCTCACTATCGGTCCACCCACCCGACCTGAAACCGATTATCCGGACGCCGGCCTGCTGGGCTGCCTCGATATCGTAGGGAGTGTCGCCGATCATTACCAGCGACGCGCGAGCGAGTCCAATCTTCCTGATCGCGGCAACCACGATATCCGGATCGGGCTTTGAATTTTCCGCATCGCTCGACGTTGCCGCGTCCTGCATGAGATCCAGTACCTCGGCAGCCTTCAACAATCCCTTCAGGTCTTCGTCGCTCGCTGACGTGGCAACGACTGTCTTCAATCCGTCCTTCCGGATCCGTTGCAGAAGGGCTCGCGATCCCGGGAGGGATTTTAACTTGGGCAGATAGTCGTCCTTGAACAGCTCTCCGCGACGCTCCGACAGCTTCTTCCCTTCCTTGCTGTCTTCCTCGATGCCGATGCAGGCCGGCATCAGCTTGTCGCCGCCCATCCCGATCATCCGCCTCACCACGTCGAACGCCACCTGATACCCGCCCTCGGCGAACGTCTCTACCCACGCGTGAGCGTGGGCGTCGTTGCTGTCTACGAGCGTGCCGTCGATGTCGAAGATTACGCCTTTCAGCACTCCTATTTCATCGACTGCTGAATCGCCTGCACCTTGTCGAGGTGCGCCAGCACGATCGGCGCCACCTTCTGCAGCATGTTCTTCAGCTCGGTGCTCTGTGCGGCAACCATCGCGCTTGTGGCGAATGCGAGCACCTTCTTGTGGTCGTTTACCTGGTGGTCGATGTAGGCGCGGTCGAAGTCCTTTCCCTTCGCCGTCGTGTTGAAGAGCGCGAGCGCCTTCTGCCCGTCCGCCTGTGTCGCATCGCCCGGCGGCGGCGTCGGCACGATGCTCAGCTTTTTCGCGAGCCGCTCTCCCTGCTCCCGCATCGCGTGGTGATCGCGCATCATCATCTTGCCGAACTCGCGCACCTGCGACGCGGTCCCCTTGGTTGCCGCGATCGCTCCGCCCGCGCTGTCGGTGACGTTCGCCGCATC
>JACCRL010000078.1 GCA_013813605.1 Gemmatimonadaceae bacterium | reverse complement strand
ACGAGTTCGAGCCGGCCCTGGAAAGGCTGAAAAAGGACGCCAAGCAGAACGGATGGATCAAGCCGCAGGTGGTGTACGGCTACTTCCCGGCGCAGTCGCTCGGGAACGACGTCATCATCTACGATCCCGCTGCGTACTCGAGCGACGGCGGATCGCTGCGCGAAATCGCGCGCTTCCATTTCCCGCGCATGGTGGGCCGCGAGCGGCTGTGTCTTGCGGATTACATCCGCAGCACCGAGTCGGGAGATGTCGACGTCCTTCCCCTCCAGATCGTGACGGTCGGTCACGAGTCGACGGAGCGGTTCGAGACGCTGCAGAAGGCAAACGAATACACCGAGGCGTTTTACTCGCACGGACTCTCTGTCGAATCGGCGGAGGCAGTTGCCGAGTGGACGCATCGGCGCGTGCAGCGCGAGCTCGGCGTCGAGAGCGGCAAGCGTTACTCGTGGGGGTACGGCGCGTGTCCCGACCTCGACGACCATGCGACCGTCTTCAGGCTTCTTCCCGCCGCGGAGGCGCTCGGCATGGGGCTCACCGAGGCCTTCCAGCTCCTGCCCGAGCAGTCGACGGCGGCGGTGATCATTCACCACCCCGAAGCGAAGTACTACGCTGTGCGCGGCAGTGCCACTGAACCGGAGGCTGCAGTTGCCTGAAAATCCTCTCGTCGCGCGCCTGCTCGATCCGCTTCAGGTCATCGTCTTCGATGGCGCGATGGGGACGATGCTCTACACCAAGGGCGTCTTTATCAACCAGTGCTACGACGAGCTCGTGCTACGCGCCCCGGATCTCATCCGTGACGTCCACAAGGCGTACCGTAAGGCTGGCGCGGAAGTTCTCGAGACGAACACTTTCGGCGCGAACCGCCTCAAGCTCTCGCAGTATGGGCTCGAGGGTCAGGTTGCGGCGATCAACCGCGGCGCGGCGCAGCTTGCGCGCGAAGTCGCGGAAGACGATCTGCTCGTTGCGGGCGCGGTTGGACCGCTCGGGGTGCGACTCGAGCCGCTTGGCCCGACCAGCATCGAGGAGGCCCGGTCGATCTTCCGTGAGCAGATGACCGCGCTCAAGGAAGGCGGTGCTGATGTTTTCCTGCTGGAGACTTTCGGCGACCTGCACGAGATCGAGCAGGCGATACTGGCCGCGCGCGACGTTGATCCTTCGACGCCCGTAATCGCGCAGATGACGATCGGGTCCGACTGCCACACTCCCTACGGAGTGACGGCCGAGGACCTCGCGCGCTCACTTGATGCTTTTGGCGCCGATGTCATCGGGCTCAACTGTTCGGTCGGTCCGCAGATCATCCTCGACGCGATCGAGAAGATGGCCCCGCTTACGCGCCGGAAGCTGAGCGCACAGCCCAACGCCGGCATGCCGCGTGATGTCAGCGGCCGCAGCATGTACATGGCAAGCCCGGAGTACATGGCGACTTACGCACATCACCTGGTGCAGGCGGGCGCGAAGATCGTCGGTGGGTGCTGCGGCACGACACCCGAGCATATCGCGGCGATGGTGGAGGGCGTACGCCCGCTTTCGCCGCGCCAGGCGCGCGTGCCGATGCGGGACCGCCGCAATACTCATCCGGACGTTCCCGCCGAGAACCCCGGCGTTACGCCACTACCCTTTGCAGAGCGTTCTAAATGGGCGGGAAAGATTGCGCGCGGCGAGTTCGTGACGTCGGTCGAGATCGTCCCGCCGCGCGGCGTCGATGCGTCGAAGATGCTGCGTGACACCGTCGCCCTCCGCGACGCGGGTGTCGACGCCGTCAACGTTCCCGATGGCCCGCGCGCGCAGAGCCGCATGGGAGCGCTTCTCACCGGCCTGCTCATCGAGCAACAAAGCGGCATCGAGACGGTCATTCATTACTGCTGCCGCGACCGAAACCTGCTCGGCATGCTGAGCGACCTGCTCGGTGCCGCGGCGATCGGACTGCGCAACATGCTGCTCATCACCGGCGACCCGCCGAAGATGGGCCCATACCCGAACGCGACCGCGGTTTTCGATATCGATGCGATCGGTCTCACCAATCTCGTGCGCAACCTGAACCGCGGCCTCGATCCGGGCGGGAACGCGATCGGTGCGCCGACCAGCTTCGCCATCGGCGTGGGCGTCAATCCCGCGGCGCTCGATCCCGCGCAGGAGCTGAAACGTTTCGAGTGGAAAGTAGAAGCCGGTGCCGAGTACGCTATCACGCAGCCGGTGTTCGACGCGGCGCAGCTGGAGCGCTTCCTCGGCACCATCGAGCACACGCGCATTCCGATCGTCGCCGGGATCTGGCCGCTCGTATCGCTCAGAAACGCGGAGTTTCTGGCGAACGAGGTTCCGGGCGTCGTCGTGCCGCCGGCGGTTATCGATCGCATGAGAATTGCGAGCGCGCACTCGAAGGAACAGGGGGTCGCGGAGGGGGTCGCGATCGCGCGCGAGATGCTCGAGCGTGTGCGTCCGCTCGTCCAGGGCGTCCAGGTATCGGCGCCGTTCGGGAAGGTCGAGCTCGCCCTCGACGTGTTCCGCGATTCCCTTACGCCCGCGGTCTCGCGCACGAGCTAGACGTGGTCACGGAGTTGTTCATCGCCAGGTCCCGCTACTGGCTGGTGCAGGAGTACCCGATCAAGCTGCGGCAGTGCATCGATGCGTTGCCGGACGACGCGATCTGGTCGCGCGCGAACGAAAGCTCGAACAGCATCGGCAACCTGCTCGTGCACCTCGCCGGCAATGTGACCGAATGGATCCTCGGCGGCGTCGGCGGGCAGTCGGTCGAGCGTTACCGCGCTGGCGAATTCGAGCAGCGGGATGGCGCGTCAGGAAAGGATCTGCTGGACAATCTCCTCTTCGTGCTACGCAAGGCCGACGAGGTGCTCGCCGGCATCGGTGAACAGGATCTGGTGCGGCCGCTTGTCATTCAGGCGCGCGAAACTACTGTGCTCGCTGCGGTTTATCACGTCGTCGAGCATTTCGCGATGCACACCGGACAGGTCGTGCTGCTCACGAAGCTTCACGCACCCGGGTCGATCCGCTTCTACGAGGACGCGGGCGGACTGGCCAAGCCTCAGTGGCACAAAGGCTTCGATCTTACCGAGCCGGCGCACTAGCGCGCCCCAGCTTGTACTGCGCGATGGCGCGGGGCATCTTCCGATCAGTTGCAGTGAATGTTTTATCGCTCATGAGGGGATGGATCTTGAAGGGAATTCTGATAGTTGACCACGGCTCGCGAATGCGCGAGGCGAACGACATGCTCCGCTGCATGGCCAACCTCGTCCAGACGATGACCGGACCGGCCGCGGTGGTGAAGTACGCGCACATGGAGCTGTCGCGACCCGAGATTGCCGAAGGGCTGGCCGCATGCGTCGAGGCCGGCGCGACGGAGATCGTCGTGTTCCCGTACATGCTTTCGCCCGGACGCCATTCAACTTCGGACATTCCGCGCATGGTTGCCGATGCGATGCGGTCGCATCCCGGCGTCTCCTTCTCTGTGACCCCGGCATTCGGGGTTCACGAGAAGCTGGGCGAGATCGTGCTGGAGAGGGCGGGACTGGAGGCAGTAATGAGCCCCGCCGGACCGGGCGCCGATCGCTGCTGGGATCCGGAGTGCAGCGAGACCCTGTGTGGGCAGGCGTGCCGCGCGCGGACCGCCGTCACCTCCCCGAGCATCACATGACGATGCAGACTGACGCCGCCTCGTCCGCGCTGACCCTTCTCTCCGAGGAGGAAACGATGTTCCGCGATGCCGTCGCGGCCTTCGCGGAAGAAGAGGTTCGACCGCGCGTCATGGAGATGGAGCGCGCCGCGAAGATAGACCCGGCGCTGATCCCGAAATTCTTCGAGCTCGGACTGATGGGCATCGAGGTGCCCGAGGAGTACGGCGGCGCGGGCGGCACGTTGTTCATGGTCACCCTCGCCGTGGAAGAGATCAGCAAGATCGACGCTGCGGCGGCGATTCTCTGCGACGTCCAGAACACGCTCGTCAACTATCCCGTCACGCGCTACGGCAGCGACGCCCAGAAGGCGAGATACCTGCCGATGCTCACCGCCGACACGGTGGGCGCCTATGCACTTTCCGAATCCGGATCCGGGTCAGATGCGTTCGGGCTCACGACGCGCGCCGAGAAGCGGGGCGACCGCTGGTTCCTGAACGGACAGAAGCTCTGGATCACGAACGGCGCCGAGGCCGGCGTATTCGTGGTGTTCGCCAACTCCGATCCCGCTGCCGGTTACCGGGGCATCACCGCGTTCCTCGTCGAGCGCGGCTTCAAGGGTTTCGCCGTCGGGAAGAAGGAAGACAAGCTCGGCATTCGAGCATCGAGCACGGTCGAGCTGCTGCTGGACGACTGCGAGGTGCCCGAGGACAACGTGCTCGGACCGGTCGGCCAGGGATACAAGATCGCCATCAACACCCTGAACGAGGGACGGATCGGCATCGGCGCGCAGATGATCGGAGTGGCGCAGGGCGCCCTCACCGCGACGATCTCCTACCTCGCCGAGCGGAAGCAATTCGGCAGGCCACTCTCGGAGTTTCAGGGTATACAGTTTCAGGTCGCGCAGGCGGCAACCGATCTCGAGGCGGCTCGGCTCATGGTTTACAATGCGGCACGCCTCAAGGATGCGGGCCGCGACATCGCCCGCGAAGGCGCGATGGCGAAGCTCTTCTCCTCGCAGGTGTGCGAGCGCGTGACGTCGCTCTGCGTGGAGCTGTTCGGCGGATACGGGTACACAAAGGATTATCCGGTCGAAAAGTTCTACCGCGACGCGAAGATCGGCACGATCTACGAAGGCACCTCGAACATGCAACTGCAAACGATCGCCAA
>JACCRL010000073.1 GCA_013813605.1 Gemmatimonadaceae bacterium | reverse complement strand
GTTGGGAAGGGCGGCGATGCCGACGTTTTTCAGGCTGATCTTACTGATGGCGCTGCGCCGACCAGGCTGGTATCCGCCGCGGTGAAGAGGTTTGGCGCCCTTGATGTGCTGGTAAACTCGGCCGCGGTGATGCTGCGCACGCCGGTCGGACAGGTGAGCCTGGAGGATTGGGACAACATGTTCGCTCTCAATCTTCGCGCGCCGTTCTTTTTGTCACAGGCCGCCTCGGGGGTCCTCGGCGAACGGAACGGAGCGATCGTCAACATCGCCGATCTCGCGGCTTTCGAGACTTGGCCCGGCTACGTCCCGCACTCGATCTCGAAGGCCGGCGTGGTGCAGATGACGCGCGGGCTGGCGCACGCGCTGGCGCCAAAAGTTCGCGTCAACGCCGTGGCTCCAGGCACTGTGCTGCTGCCGGACGACTGGGGGCCGGAGGCGGGCGAGCGCCTGACATCGACCACTCCCCTCGGTCGTGCGGGCAGCCCTGCCGACGTGACCGATGCCGTTCTGTATCTACTGGGAGCGGACTATGTGACGGGTGAAACGATCATCGTCGACGGCGGGCGGCACGTCCGCTACTGAGCCGCGGCCGAAATCAGTTCCGGCGCCGTTTCGTCCCAGCGGGGGAGGGCCCTCATCGCGGCAAGGTTTGCCTCGACGTTGAATTTGATCAGCTCGCGCGACGATTCCCCTGACAGCAATCGCGTCGGAGGCAGGACGCTGCCGTTGAGCTGCTGGGCGCCGAGCTTCTCCCGAGAACTCTGGGTCACATAAACGACGGCGTCTTCCGGAATGCGTCCGAGATCGTCGCGCCCGACAACGAGGACCTTGATCTCCCGAGCTTCCCGCCGCGAGGCGAGAAACGTTCTCAGCATCGTCTCGAAGCGCTCATCGGTTACGACGATATATGTTGGCGACTGCATGAGTCTCTGCCAAGCCGGGCCGATCAGGTCGAACCTCACAGAGACGGCGATGCACGGGATTCCGATCGGCTCCACTATCTGCCGGCAGGTGTCGACGGCGCCCTCGGTCGTGATGAGAATGTCCGCCCGGCGCAGGAGAGGCGGGAGTTCGGCGAGTGATTCCAGGCTTTCCAGCGTCTCGCCGCTTGCCTCGAAGCCGTAATACGCGCGCAGCTCACGCCGCAATCCCTGAACCTGGTCGACCGTAGGCGCAACGACGAACGCGGTCAGACGAATCGTCGCCGTGGAGCGACGCAGCCACTCACCCATATCAGGAATGGGCAGCTCGCGGGTGACGCCTTCGGCGAGAAGATCCATCAGCCACGGCTCCGAAGGCGAGACAGCCGATCTGACCGGTCGGGCCGCCTCCGCTATGTACGCTCCGGAACGCGACTTGAGCTCGACCAGCCCATCCTCGGCCAGCACTCTGTAGGCCTCGGCCACCACCCGTGGATCGACGGTCATCTCCGCCGCCATTTCACGGATACTGGGCAGCTTTCTGCCCGCTCTCCAAAGGCCGCTTTCAAGCGCGTTGATTATCTGCTGGCGAAGTGTTTCGGCCAGTGTGGGCGACGTTTTGATCATTCGTCCGGGCACGGTGAGTTTCGTTGATTCAACAGAAAACACTGTGGCATATATCGTGTACAGAGGCTGTACCGAGAGCTTACTGTCGCACCCTCTGTGCTACAGATGAGCAGTGTCGGGGGGGTCCCCCGCCCACCTCAGTTGAACCACCTTTTCCGTTTTGGAGGCTTTATGGCAGGACCCAATCCCCGCGCAGAGGCGAAAGTATGCTTTCGTCGCTGCTGGCATCGTCGCGGCGTCAATTGGTGTTGGTAGCCTGTTCGCATCCGATCACCAGGATACGCCGGAAGTAGAGCTCAATCCCCGCCTGGACATCAACGATATGTGCGCCTTCCCGGGAGCGGGCGGTACGAGCACGGACAGAGTCACGCTCATCATGACGACCTCCTCAGCTACCCCGGCCGGCGCCCAAGCGCAATTCGATCCGAGCATCCTTTATCAGATGAAGATCGACAAATACTGCTCCGTTTGATGGCAAGGAAGATCTCGTGATCCAGGCCCGTTTTGACGACAGCGGCGGCTTTACCATCATCGGCTCGGTCGCTGGTAGGGCGGCAATGCAGGCACTGCGTCTTGGAACCGAAGACGCCTCGCTGTACTTCCACGCTGGCATGATCGAGCGAGCGCTGGGAAACAAGGCTGCTGCCCGGGACTACCTCGAGCGCGCGCTGACGATAAACGCAGACTTTGATCCGCTGCAGGCCAGGGTGGCGCGCGAAGTCGCTGAAGTCAATGCCGCATGAGTCAGTTCGCCGCCTTCGTCGGGCTGGGCTTCGGGCATATCACCACGTTCGACGCGCTTGATCACATACTCTTCCTGCTGGCGCTCGCCGCGGTATACAGCGTGCGGGACTGGAAGGACACGCTCTGGGTCATCACCGCCTTCACGGTTGGACACTCCGTGACCCTTGTCATCGCGGTGGCGGGCCTGTTGCGGCTTCCGACCGACCTTGTCGAGTTTCTCATACCCGTCACGATCGTCGCGACCTGCGTGGAAAACTTCTTTGTCAGAGAGCGTAAGCTGGCTGGTCGGAACCGGTACCGTCGGCCGATACTGGCGGGGGTATTTGGACTGGTGCACGGGGCGGGATTCGCCAACTACCTGCAGAATGTGTTTCCCGACCGGATGGCGCTGCCACTATTTGGATTCAATGTTGGGATCGAACTGGGCCAGATCGCGGTTCTGGCGACCGTGTTTGCCGGCCTTTACAGTGTTGATCGCCTTGTTTCCTGGTCGCGCGTTGTCCCGGCTAACTGGACGGTGATTCGCCTGCGGGCGGCGGCCGTTTCGTTCGTGGTCATGGTTGTCGCGGCGCGCTGGGCGGTGATGCGGGCGCCCTGGTAGCGGGGTGAGGCAGTTACGCTGGCGCTGTGCCTTTTTGCTTTGGGGGGCGTTCTTCATCACGATGATGGCGCGCCCGGCGATGGCTCACCCCCTTCACACCAGCCTCGCCGAGATCACGGAGAAGGGAACGGGAGAGTTCACCGTTTCCCTGCGCGTCTTTGTGGACGATTTCGCGCGCCACACCGGCGTCTCGGAGGCGAACGCCACCACGCCCGTCCCGCACGCGCGCATTCTCAGTTATCTCATGCGAACCTTCGTCATTATCGACAGATCGGGCCGTGGCCTTCCCCTCAAGTGGTGTGGATCGAGAAG
>JACCRL010000052.1 GCA_013813605.1 Gemmatimonadaceae bacterium | reverse complement strand
CGACGCCAACAACCTGCCTGCCCGCCCGCGCCGGGTTGGCGAGCGGTCCGACGACGTTCATCACCGTCGGAATCGCCAGCTCCCGCCGCACCGGACCAACGTGACGCATTGCCGGGTGCATCAGCGGCGCGAACATGAAGACGATCCCGGTCTCCTCAAGGGCCCGCTCCATCACCGCGACCGACACCTCGATCGGGACGCCCAGCGCTTCGAGAACGTCGGCGCTGCCGCAGCGCGAAGTAAACGACCGGTTGCCGTGCTTCGCGACGCGCACACCAGCACCCGCGGCAACGAACGCGGCCGCGGTCGAGATATTGAACGTCGAGACCGCTCCGCCGCCCGTGCCGCAGGTATCGACGAGCGATTCCGGGTCGCGCGCACGGAGCGGAACCATCGCTTCGCGAAGTGCCATCACGACACCGGCAACGACTTCCGGGCTTTCTCCAGTGGCACGCAGGGCCGAGAGAAGGGCCGCGACCTGCACCGCGGTGGCTTGTCCTTGCATCACGACATCGAACGCTCCCTTGGCGTCAGCGGCCGTGAGAGGTTGATGGAACGCAAGCTTCTGGATGGCGCCATGAAGCGCGCTGACTTCGGGAATGCTCACTGCGGACTGCTTTCCTAGAGTGCCGGGACGTGCTCGGCCCTCGAAGTCACGGCTTCGAGCACCTCCTCGATCACCTTGGCGGGGTCACCCGCGCCGCGCAGCATCTGTTCGACCCGATAAATGAGATTGCTCTGCTGCTGCAGCGCTTCACCCTGCGCGTGAAGCTGGAGGTGCGCCTTTTCGAGCTTCGTCACCGCGACCCTCACCTGCTCTTCCACGGCGGACACGCGCTGCGTCATTGCGCGTGACTCGACCGCCGCGAGCTCGGCGGCACGCTGCAGCTGGGCGACGCGTGGTGAATCTCCGTCGCCACGCCCAGAGAGAGCCGCGCGCGCTTCTTCAAGATTTCGCTGGAGCTCCAGCAGCGCGCGGCTGTGCTCCTCGTTCAGGGCTCGCGTCAGCTCTTCCAGCCTCGCGACCGCTTCGATACGGGCGTCGTGTTCGGCGAGGCGGGCGAACGCGAGGCTGAAGAGGTCTATCGCCGGCGCCAGCTTTTCGGAAAGGCGCTGGCCGAAACGTGTCTTCGGCTCCGATAGCGCCAGCACGGCGGCGAGCTCGGCGTCAACGAGCAATCCGCGCAGCAGCAGAACCGGAGCATCCGGGGAAGAGTTAGTGCCGAGCAGCTTCTGGTAGTCGCCCGACTCGCTTCCCAAATCCGCAAGATCGCGCCCGGCGAGCACAGTGCGGCGCACCGCGGCCGGAAGGTGGTCGAGCGCGACCTCTGCCGCCATTGGACGAGTGTCGTCACCAGTCGGAAAGATTCTCCCGCCGAGCACTTCCCTTCTTCCATCGTACAGAAAAAGTGCGACGCTCGCGTTGCGGTCGAGCTCGGAGACGTCCTGGCTCAGCGCGTGGAGGGCGAGCGGCACCGTCCGGGCAGTTACAAGAACGGTCGAAAGTCCGGCGAGAGTCCTTGGCGCCATTGGGAAAAAAGACGGTGAGCGAAGTGAAACGGGTGCCTCGATTCTGGCCGCTTGAGCAGCGAAAGTCAATCATCTCCAAGGGGTTACGTTCCTTGACACTCACTCGCCGGGACGTAATTTCTCCCTATGGTGTCGCGTAACGTGCAGCTCGTTCTGCACTACGATGGCGCGCGCTTTTCCGGCTGGCAGCGGCAGCCCGCCGAACGCACGGTTCAGGGTGTACTGGAAGACGCGGTGGCAAAGCTGTGCGACGCGCCGCTCCCCGTAGTCGGCGCGGGAAGGACGGATGCGGGAGTTCACGCGCGCGGTCAGGCGGCGGGCGTGAGGGTTCCCGTCAAGTGGACTGCGGCCGCGCTGCGAAGATCCTTGAACGCCATTTTACCGGACGATGCATGGGTTGCGGCAGCATACGACATGCGTGAGGATTTTCATCCGCGTTACAGCGCGACGGCGCGAAGCTACGCCTATCTCGTCGGCACCGACGAACACGCCGCGTCTCCGTTTCGGAGGACGCGCGAGCTCGCATGGATGAAGCCGCTCGATGTCGGGCGCCTGAGCGAGGCGGCGAGGCTCGTCGAGGGTGATCACTCGTTTCGCGCCTTTGCCGTCAAGGGCACCGCTCCGGCGACGGACGACCATCGCTGTATCGTTGACAGCGCGGCGTGGCTGCCCCGGGATGGGGGACTGTCGTTCGAGATCCGCGCCAACCGTTTTATGCACCACATGGTGCGGTTCCTTGTCGGCACGATGCTCGATATCGGCGAAGGACGAAAGGAAGTCCGCACAATCACGGATCTGCTCGGCGCGGCGGACAACGCCGATGTATCTCCGCCCGCGCCGGCGCACGCGCTTTATCTGGAACGCGTGGATTATCCGCCAGACCTTTACCTCGGAAGCTGAATGAAGATTTATCTCGAGAGCGTCAATCTCGAAGAGATCCGGAAGGCCGCTGCGGCGGGACTCGCCGACGGCGTCGCTTTTTCCCATGCCGCCCTCACCGCCGATGAACCCGATGCCGGAGCGTCCGAGCGCCTCGAGGAGATAGCGCGGGAATTCGCGTTTCCGATCTGCGTTCCGGTTGGTGGAATCACCTCGGCTGACATCTACCGCGAAGCGCGCGAGCTCGCCAAGGTTTCCGATCACATCATCGTGCAGGTTCCGCTGGTGGAGGATGCGCTCAATCCCATCACGCGGCTCACCGCCGAGGGCGTGATGGTTTGCGCCACTTTCGTGTTCAGCGCGGCGCAGGCGCTGATCGCTTCCAAGGCCGGCGCGTCGATGGTGCGTGTGAGTCTCGACGAGCTGGAGGCCTTTGGCCAGGCGGGCGGACTAACGCTCGCCGGGATGAAGGACGTGCTGGATGCTGGCGGACAGGAGTGCGACGTCATGGCGTCCTCTCCCCGGACCGCGACTCAGTTCTCCGACTGCGCGACCGCGGGCGCCGACATCGTCTGCGTCAGTCCCGACACACTGCGCTCGCTGATCGTGCACCCCCTCACAGACCGCGGCGTGGATCGGTTCCTCAACGATCTTTCCCGGCGTCAGAAGGGGCGACCCTCCTCGTGATGCGTCGCCCGGCGCGGGCCGTCTGCCTGCTGCTTTTCGCGGCCTGCCAGGGTGCATCGTCGTCGACTTCATCCGCCCAGGCCACGCCCGCCGCCGAGCGCGCCGGCGAGCTTTCGGCATCCCGCCGCACTGCCATTACCGAGGCGGTCGCGCGAGTCGCACCATCCGTCGTTACTGTCCAGACTGAATCGGTGGAGAGGGTCCCCACCGACGTGTTCGAGCAATTCTTCGGGGGCCGCTCCGGGCAGCGCTCAGCGGCGGGACTCGGCTCCGGCTTCATCATTCGCGCCGACGGCGCAATCGTCACGAACGCGCATGTTGTCAGTGGGGCGTCGCGCATTTCCGTCGCGCTGCGCGACGGTACGACGTATCCGGCCCGGCTGATCGGAATCGACGAGTCGAACGACCTCGCGGTGATCAGGATAACGGCCAGTAATCTTCCCGTTGCGCCGCTCGGCACATCGACCGGTCTCCTCATTGGCGAGTGGGCGATTGCGATCGGCAATCCGTACGGCTTCGTGCTCGCGAACACCGAGCCGAGCGTGACGGCGGGGGTCGTCAGCGGCACTGGTCGAAACCTCGCTACACAGAGCGAAGGCGCCGGGGTCTACGTGGACATGATCCAGACCGACGCTTCGATCAACCCCGGAAACTCGGGTGGGCCGCTCGTCAACGCCAACGGTGAAGTAATCGGCGTCAACAGCTCGATCTTCTCACCCAGCGGTGGCTCGATCGGCCTTGGTTTCGCGATACCGATCAACCGCGCCCGGCGCGTCGCTGAAGACCTGCTCGCCCATGGAGTAGTGA
>JACCRL010000436.1 GCA_013813605.1 Gemmatimonadaceae bacterium | reverse complement strand
ATTGGGGCACAGCATGCGGCGATGGTCGCCGGCGGCGTCAGATCGGCGACTGGCGCTCCTGTGAGCTCGGCGCGAGTTGTGTTCACCCCGCGAATGCTGCCGGAAACCGAGTTCAACGAGACAACCGTGACGGATGCAGCTGGCCGATTCAGCCTTCGCATTCCGAGCTCCGTTGAGGGAACGCTCACGTTCGTGGCTGCTGGTTTTCAATCCACCCGCATCGGTCTTGCTCCCGTCGCGGCAGGTGCCACGCGCAACGTTACGGCGGTGCTTTCACTCCTTTTCGCGCTGGACGCGGTGACGATAATCGCGACTCCCGAGCGTGCGCTGCTCAACACCAGCGACGCCGCCACGGGCGGTTCGGTCGATCGGGTGGAGCTGCAGGGGCTTCCCTCCGACGCACGCAATCCAATCGCACTGGCGTTTACCATTCCCGGCGTCGCGCAGGCAACGGGTTTCTTCGGCGACGCACCGCTTTTGACAATCAACGGCGCCAACTCCCTCTACACCCAGTACAACATCGATGGGCTGGACAACAACGAGGGATTCCTTGGCGGGCCGCGGGTGGATTTTCCGCTGGCGGGAATGCGGCGGCTGTCGGTTCTCGCCAACAGCTACGCGAGTGAGTGGGGACGCAGCTCCAATGGTGTCGTGAACGTCGAGACACGAGCGGGTACGGAACGGTGGGGCGGCGAAGTCTTCGGATACAGCCGGCCGGGGATCCCGCTCGACGCAAAGCCGCGGTTCGCGCCTCCGGGAGTGGATCCCGACGGATTCCGGCGCACGCAGCTGGGCGGCGCGATTGGCGGACCCGTCGCGCGGGACCGGACCTTTGTGTTCGCAACCGCCGAGTACTCGAATGAAAAGGAGGACAGGATCGGGTCCACCGCCCAGACACGGTTTCTTGGCACCGAGCTGAGGGAGACTCTGAAGCTGTTCGGGCGTGCGGATCACGGCTGGTCGCCGTCACAGACATCGACTGTTCGATTCGCGCTGAGCGACGTGAGTCGCGCCGGACAGGGAGGCGGCACGATCGTGCCCGAGGCCGACATTACAACACGGCGCATCGGCTCGATTACATCGTTGACTCACGCAACCGCTTTGCGCGGCGGCAGCGCGAGCAACGCGATCTCGGCACAGATCGGCACATTTCGCTGGTTTTTCCCGCCCACGCGGAGCAGCTTCTCGACGCCGCAGGTGACTATCGTGGCACCGGACTCTCTGACGGTGGAGGCAGTGGTCGGGTCGAGCAATTTCGTTTTCGACGAGCGCGAGACTCAGCTGCAGCTTCGCGATGTGCTCGAGGCGCGGCTGGGCGAGCGGCACTCGGTGCGGGTCGGAGCCGATGTCACGGCGAGCCGCTTTCGCCTCGCTGCATCGGGCACCAATCCCCGCGGCGCATACACCGTGATCAACGACGGAAATATCACGTCATCCGGACGCTTTGTCTCGATCCGCGACGTGCCATCGAGCGTGCGGGTACTGAGCTATACCATCGACGCAAACCCGCAGCAGGTGAATCTCACGCAGACGCTTTATGCCGCATTCATCGAGGATGTCTGGAAGGTCGCGCCATCGCTGACGGTAAACCTCGGATTACGCTGGGACTACGACGACATCACGTCCCGCGGAGCGAGCAGTCCGGACCTCGACAACTTTCAGCCTCGCGCGAGCGTCAACTGGTATGCGACGCCGGTGAGCGTGGTGCGAGCAGGCGCGGGGCTGTACACGGGGAAGTTTCCGTACGCCGTGTATTCAGACGCTGTCCAGTTTGGTCGCGACGGCAACGCCGTCGTCACGCTGAGGGGCTCGCAGTTTCCACCTCCGCGCTTTGGTGAAGGTCCCACCGCCGCTCAAATCGGCGCGCTGCGCGGGATGTTTCCGCCACGCGAGGTACGTGAGACATTCGCTCTCGGGCTCGAGCAGCCTGAGAGCCGGCAGCTTTCGCTCGGCTACCAGCGGCTGATCAGTGATTCGTGGGGATTGTCGCTCGATGCGGTGGTCGTCGACACGAGAAACCTGCCCCGCTCATTCGATCTGAACGCGAATCTGCGGCCCCGGGCGGCGGCCGACTCGGTAAACCTCGGACCCGAAGCCGGTGATGGCTTCCGGCCAGTCGCACCGGTGGCAGGATCCTTTCGCCGTCTTACAACCACTGAGTCCGGCGGAGAGAGCAACTACGCGGGTCTGTCTCTCAACGTCAGGCGGCGAATCAGCGCGCGAACAGGGCTCGAGGGTACATGGGTGTGGTCCCGCGCGCGCAACAATACCGAGGACATCAACTTCAACGCGTCGTACGCCAACGACTTCGACGCCGAGTGGGCGGACGCGATCAACGACCGGCGTCACAAGCTGTCGTTGCGGGGGATTCACGAGCTGGTGCCGCGACTGCGTGTCGGCGCCATTTTCGATTTCCAGACAGGGACCCCAATCAACCGGATCGCGTTCTTCCGCGATCTGGATGGCTCGGGCGACATCTTTGGCAATGGATTCGTTGGTAACTACGATCGGCTTCCAGGGGTTCCGCGAAATGGCGAGCGGTTGCCGAGCTCGACACAGGTGGCGACGAGCCTGGACTACGGAGTGCCGATCGGGGCGGGTGACCTCGGCATCCGGGCGGAAATCTTCAATCTGTTCAACACTCGCGTCGTTACCGGGTTTGCGAATGGAATTCCGGGTGGTGGACCCCGCACCCAGCTGGGCCGGCCGGGCGATCCGGTGGTATTCCGCAACGCGGGTCCGTCCCGGCAGCTTCAGATCTCGGCGCGCTACGCGTTCTAGTGCGGCGCGCTGCCCACAGTGCGACGCCGGCGCGGGTGATTTTGCGGCGACGTCTCTTTACAGCACTCATGATTGCTGCGGCCGGACAAGCCTGGGCGTGCGGGGGAGAGGCGCCTTCAGGCACCATTTCGGAATCGCTTCCCTGGGACAGCGTCGTCACCCGGGCCCGAGGGACAACGGTGCAATGGCGGATGTGGCGGGGTGATCCGTCGATCAACGACTACG
>JACCRL010000426.1 GCA_013813605.1 Gemmatimonadaceae bacterium | reverse complement strand
CGACGCCGCGGCGCTGGCCGACGCATACACGGAGCTGCGCACGGCCGAGCACCGGCTGCAGCTCGTCGACCTCGCGCCGGCGCACGTGCTCCCCACCGACGCCGAGGCGCTCGACCGGCTCGCCGCGGCGCCGCCAACCGCGATGGCGGCAACGAAGAGTCTGTTCTACAAGCTCGACATGCTCAGCTTCCTCGACGGCATGTCCGCTGGAATCGTCGCCAACGCCGACGCGCGGGCAACTCCGGAATTCAGGGCGGGCGTGGAGCGCTTCATGGGACGCGCGAGGGAATGACGCCGCTCACCACGGCGAGGCTCGCGCTCGCACTGATTGCAATCATTCTTTTCGGGTGGGGAATAAGAACCAACGACAGCGCGATCAGGCTTGCCGGCATCGGATTCCTCCTTGCGGCGCTGGTGCTTCGGTTCTTCAAGCGGCGAGACCGCGGATGACTCCTCCGCGCCCCACCACGATAATCCACTCGCCGCGCCTTTCGCGTAAGCTCGGTGTCGAGCTGGTGCTCGCCAGCGAGACGCTCCAATACACCGGTAGCTTCAAGTTCAGGGCGGCATACAACGTCGCGTCGAAAGTGCGCGAGGCCCATCTGATCACGGCGTCGTCCGGAAACTTCGGCCAGGCCATCGCCTATGCGTGCGCGCTTTTCGGCAAGCGTTGCACGGTGGTGATGCCGACGACTGCGCCACGCATCAAGATCGACGCGGTTCGTGAATACGGCGCCGAGGTCGACCTCGTCGACGTCAAGGTAAAGGGTCGTCTCGAACGGCTCGGCGAGCTGGCGAAGGAATTTCCCGATGCGTACGTGGCGAGCCCTTACGACGACCCGCTCGTGATCGAGGGTAACGCCGGACTTGCCGACGAGCTTTTCTCCCTTGGACTCGAGCTCGACTTTATCATCGCGCCCATCGGCGGCGGCGGGCTCACTTCAGGTCTGGTGAGAGCGGTGCGCCGTTCCGGAAAAGCGGTCGGAGTGATTGCCGCTGAGCCTGCGCTCGCGAACGATGCGGCGCAGTCCTTTCGCGCCGGGAAGCTCATCTCCCAGCCAGACGAATCCGAGACGATCGCCGATGGAGCGCGAATGCTGCGCATGGGTGACAAGAACTGGGAAATCCTCCGCGATGGTCTCACTGACGTCATCGAGGTCTCGGAAGACCAGATCAGGGAAGGCGTGCGCATGCTCTTCCTGCTCGCGAATCTGAAGGCAGAGCCGACCGGCGCCCTCGCGCTGGGCGCCGTCCTGGCGCAAAGAGAGCGCTTCCTTGGGAAGCGGGTCTGCTGCGTGATCAGCGGAGGCAACGCGGACCCCGCGGCGTACGCTGCGCTCGTCGCCAGCGCCTGAAGCGAAGGCGCGGAAACGCGATCATTGCGGCCGCGCGGTAACGCGATGTTCGCTCAGTCAGGGTCGCTAGCTTTCTCGTGATGCCAACGCCTTCACTCGCGGACGCCTGCAAGGTTCTTCAACGGTCGTTCGGCTACGACAAGTTCCGGCCCGGCCAGGAGGCCGCGGTGACGTCGGTGCTGGAGGGGAAGGACACGGTCGTCGTGCTGCCCACCGGCGGCGGCAAGTCTCTCTGCTTTCAGGTGCCTGCGCTGCTGATGCCGGGTCTCACCGTCGTCGTCTCGCCCCTCATCTCTCTGATGAAAGACCAGGTGGACGCACTCACGGCGAAGAATCTCCCCGCTGCGTTCATCAACAGCACGCTTTCCTCGGCACAGGTTGCCGACCGGCTGGCGCGGGCTGGCCGCGGCGAGATCAAGCTCCTCTACGTTGCGCCCGAGCGATTCGATTACGGGAAGACGGCCGAAAGACTCCGCGAGATGGGCGTTTCGCTGCTTGCGATCGACGAAGCCCACTGCATCAGCCAGTGGGGTCACGACTTCCGTCCCAGCTACCTGCGCGTCAGGCACGTGCGCACCCAGCTCGGCTCGCCGCCGACGATCGCTCTCACGGCGACGGCCACGCCAGAGGTGCGGCGCGACATCATTCGCGAGCTCGCTCTCACCAACGCCGCAACGATCATCACCGGTTTCGACCGGCCGAATCTCACCTACTACGTCATTCCGGCACGGAACGACGCCGAAAAGGAAGAGAGGCTGGTAGACATCCTTCGCCGGCATGACGGACTTGCTGTCATCTATGCCTCGACGCGGAAGGTAGTGGATCACCTGAGCGGCGTGCTTGAGAGCGCAAGAATTCGAGTCGCCGGTTATCACGCCGGCCTCGACGACGGACGGCGGCATGAGGTGCAGGAAGCGTTCATGTCGGAAAAGATCCGCGCGATCGTCGCCACCAACGCGTTCGGCAAGGGGATCGACAAGCCCAACGTGCGGCTGGTCATTCACTACACGATGCCGGGCACGCTCGAAGCCTATTACCAGGAGGCGGGCAGGGCGGGGCGCGACGGACTGCACTCCGACGTTTTCCTGCTTCACTCCTTCGCGGATCGGTTCACGCACGAGTTCTTCATCAACGGCTCGTACCCGGACAAAGTCGTCGTGGAAAAAACTTATGCGGCGCTCAGGAAACTCTCCGATGCCAAGGGCCTGGTCGCTGCCGACGCCGCGAACATCCTTCGTGCGACGGGCTTGAAGAACAACGTCAGGGAGATCGAGGGAGCAATCCGCATTCTGGGACGAAGCGGAGCACTGACCATCAGCTCAGGCGAGCATGCGCGCGTGAACGTGCGGTTGCTGGCGTCACCGGAACGGATCAAGCGTGAGCTGACGGGTGAAGCGAACGCCGAGCTCGGCCTCCTCCGCGCCCTTTGGCGAGGCGTGGGACCCGCGCTGCAGAAAGGCGCGCCGGTTGATCTTGATGGACTGCCGCCCGGCATCGGCGGACCGGGCCGCTGCATCCCGCTGCTCGATGCGCTCCAGGACCGCCAGTACCTGGTCTGGGAGCGGCTCGGCAGCGGAATGCACCTCGCCGACCGGAGTGCGCCGCTCTCGGCGTTCCGCGTTGACTGGAGCGGACACGACCGCCGTCGCGCCGGGGAGCTGGACAAGCTCCAGGCGGTACAGCGGTATGCGTACACCAATGCCTGCCGCCGCGGGTTCGTGCTGCGCTACTTCGGCGACCCGGCAGCGCGAAACAAGTGCGTTGGTTGTGACAATTGTCTTGGCATTCGCGCTGCGCCAGTGGAGCCGGCGCGAAAGAAGGGAAAGCCGGCACGGAAGGCGGCCCGTGCCCGGGAGGAGTCGAGCGCCCCCCAGGCAGAGGATGTCGAGCTCGATTCCCGCGGCGAGCGAACGCTGGCCGCCCTCAAGGCCGAGCGCACCGTAATCGCGCGCGAGCAGCAAGTGCCCGCGTATATTGTGTTCTCCGACCGCACACTCGCCGAGCTCGCGGTCAGAAGTCCGAGATCGCTCGATGCGATGAGCAGGGTGCGCGGCGTCGGCCCGATGAAGCTCGAGCGATACGGCGCGCGTTTCCTGGCGGTGCTTTCCGGACGGGACGACACCGAAGCGGCGTGATTGACTCAACACCGGCCAAATACTTGTCAAGACTAAGATTCAGCTTTTCCGGTTCCGCTCTGCCTGCCGTGCTGGTCGCCGTGTTTGGTGTTGTCCTTCCCGCATTTGCGGTTGCACAGAACCCGACTCCTGTCTCGTCGCGCCTCAATACGCCATTACCGTTCGACCCCGCCGTCACCACCGGCACGCTTCCGAACGGAATGCGCTTCTACATCCGCGAGAACAAGCGGCCCGAGAACCGCGCCGAGCTGCGCCTGGTCCTCAACGCCGGCTCGGTGCTCGAGGACGATGACCAGCGCGGCCTCGCGCACGTGGTCGAGCACATGGCTTTCCGGGGCACGAAGAAGTTCGCGCGCAACGAGATCTCGAGCTACCTCGAGTCCATCGGCATGCGGTTCGGTCCCGACCTCAACGCCTTCACCGGCTTCGACGAGACCGGCTACCTGCTCACGATTCCCACTGACAGTGCGGCGATCGTTGACAAGGGTTTCCAGATACTCGCCGAGTGGGCGCACAACATCACACTCGACTCGGACCAGATCGAGCGCGAGCGGCCGGTCGTAGTCGAGGAATGGCGGCTCGGCCAGGGCGCCGAGAACAGGATGCAGAACAAGTGGTTTCCAATCCTGTTCGCCGGTTCGCGTTACGGGACGAGGCTTCCGATTGGCGAGCGCGCGACTCTGGAGACGTTCAAGCCCGCGACGTTACGCCGCTACTACGAGAGGTGGTATCGCCCTGACCTGATGGCGGTGGTTGCGGTCGGTGATTTCGACCGGAAGAAAATCGAGGCCCTGATTCGGACGCACCTTGGCGC
>JACCRL010000419.1 GCA_013813605.1 Gemmatimonadaceae bacterium | reverse complement strand
GAAGGCCACACCGCGCACGCGACGCATGACGAGGCCGAGGAGGAGACTCGGAAGATGCTGGGCGTGTACCGTGACTTCATGGAAGGGCACATGGCGATGCCGGTGGTGACAGGCCTGAAGACGGAATCGGAGAAGTTCGCCGGCGCGCTGCGCACCTATTCCTGTGAAGGCATGATGCAGGACAACAAGGCGCTCCAGGCCGGAACGTCGCACAACCTCGGGCAGAACTTCGCCAAGGCGTTCGATCTCAAGTTCCAGACTGAGGCAGGCGGCACCGAGTTCGCCTGGAACACGAGCTGGGGTGTTTCGACGCGCATGGTCGGCGGCCTGGTGATGACACACGGTGACGACAAGGGACTGCGCGTTCCGCCCCTGCTGGCGCCGATCGAGATCGTGATCGTGCCGATCTGGAAGTCCGAAGAAGACCGTGGCCGCGTTCGCGCGGCGGCGGTGCTGATCAAGGAGAGCCTGCTCGCATGGGAGCGACGTTCCCCCGGCCGGCTCCGCGTCCACGTCGACGACCGCGAGGGAATCAAGCCCGGTGCGAAGTACTACGAATGGGAGCTGAGGGGGATACCGCTCCGCATCGAGCTCGGCCCGCGCGACCTCGAGAAGAACCAGGCTGTGCTCGTGCGCCGCGATACCGGCGAAAAGCGTCCCGGATCGCTCGACTCGATCGGCGAGGACTGCGCCGAGCTGCTGCACATGATCCAGGAATCGATGCTGATCAGCGCGCGCGATCGCCGCGAGCAGAACAGCGTCCGTGGCGAGATCACGTATGACAAGTTCCGCCAATTGATGGAAGGGGAGGGCGGATTCGTTTACGCCGGCTGGTGCGGAGATCCTGCCTGCGAGGCGAAGATCAAGGAGGAGACCAAGGCGACGATCCGCGTGCTTCCCGACGAAGAATTCCGGTCCGCCGATCCGCCGACGTCGTGCCTCAGGTGTGCACGCCCGTCTACAAGCGAGGCACTGTGGGCAAAGGCGTACTGACGCCGCTCGCCGCGAAAGCGACGGCTTCATCGTCGCCGCCTGAGCCCACGGCAGCGACAGCGTTCATCGCGGGGCCCAGCGGGCTGGCGTGCGAGCAGGTTCCGCTCGCGCGCATCGCTGATGAGATCGGCACGCCTGCCTACGTCTACAGCAGCGCTGCCGTGCGGGAGCAGTACCGTATCCTGAGCGAGGCGGTCGGCAATCTCCGTCACCGCCTGCACTACAGCGTGAAGGCGAACTCGAGCCGCGCTATCCTCGAGCTGCTTCGCGAACTCGGCGCGGGGCTCGATATCGTCTCGGGTGGAGAGCTGTACCGCGCGCTCAAGGCCGGGTTCAAGGGGGCCGACGTCGTGTTCAGCGGCGTCGGCAAGACAGAGCGCGAGATGGAGGAGGCGCTCGCCGCCGGAGTGCTGCTGTTCAACGTCGAGTCCGAGGAAGAGCTCCACGTCCTCGACCGCGTTGCACTGCGACTCGGAATGCGCGCTCCGGTCGCGCTGCGGGTAAACCCTGAAGTGCTCGTTGATACTCCGCATCCTTACACGCGGACCGGAGAGAAGGGGATGAAGTTCGGCATCCCCTTCGACGAAGCGCTCGCGGTTGCGGCTACCGCCATCGCGCTCCCGAACATCGACCTGCTTGGGCTCGACATGCACGTCGGGTCGCAGATCTCGCAATTCGCGCCGTATGAGGTCGGTATCAAGCGGCTGCTCCACCTCCGTACCGAGATCGAGCGGGGAGGGAAGGCGAAGCTCACCCACCTGGACATCGGCGGCGGCCTCGCGGTCACGTACAACGCGGAAACCGAAGTTGATGTCGGCAAGTTTGGCGAAGTGATACGCGAGATCGTCGGCGGCACCGGCCTCAACATCATCATCGAGCCGGGTCGCTTCCTCGTCGGCAACGCGGGCGTACTTCTCACGCGCGTGCTTTACCGGAAGCGGAGCGGCGGAAAGCAGTTCATCATCACCGACGCGGGGATGACGGAGCTGCTGCGGCCGTCGCACTACAATGCGTTTCACCGCATCGAGGCGCTCGTACCCAACGGACGGACGACGGTGGCCGATGTCGTCGGACCGGTGTGCGAGAGCGGCGATTTCCTCGCCCTCGACCGCCAGGTGGACGACGCCGCTCCCGGCGACATTCTCGCGGTACGGTCCACGGGAGCGTATGGTTTCGTGATGGCTTCCAACTACAATTCGCGGCCGAAGCCGCCTGAGGTGCTCGTCGACGGCTCCCGTTTCGCGGTCGTGACCGAGCGCGAGAGCTACGCCGACCTCGTGCGCGGCGAGCGTGCCGACCTCGACTGGAGAGAGAGCTAGGTGCGCATCGGTCTCATGGCCGATACCCACGACCGCGTACCGGCGGTCGCGAATCTCGTCGAGAAGCTCGCCGCAAAGGGCATCAGCATCGTCATGCACGCGGGCGATTACTGCTCGCCTTTCTGTCTGGCGCCCTTTCACAAGGCGGAGATGGCGCTCCTCGGAGTGTTCGGACGGAACGACGGAGATCGTGAGACGCTGAACGCCTACGCGGCGCGGGGAATGGGGACGGAGATCTACGAGTCACCGCACAGCTTCGACGTCGGCGGTCACAGCATTTTGCTCGTCCACGAGCTCAACGAGGTCAGTGAGCGATCGGTCGAGTCCCACGACTTCGTGATCCACGGCAGCACCCACATCCAGGTGCAGAAGAAGGTCGGCAACACGCTCGTCATCAACCCAGGCGAGGCGTGCGGCTGGATGCACGGCAAGTGCACGGCGGCGATCCTGGACCTCGAGACCGGAGAGGTAGAAGTCATCACGCTATGAGCAGCCGGATTCTCATCATCGATTTCGGCTCACAGTTCACGCAGTTGATCGCGCGCCGGGTGCGGGAGGCCCGCGTGTACTCCGAGATTCATCCCCCGACGCGAAGCGTCGACTGGATGCGCGAGTGGCAGCCGACAGGAATCATCTTCAGCGGCGGCCCGAACTCGGTGTACGGCGAGAACGTACCGCTCGCCGACCGCGCCGTCCTCGACATCGCGCCCGTGCTCGGCATCTGCTACGGCATGCAGCTCATTGCGCATCTCGAAGGCGGCGAGGTGAAGAGATCCGACCGCCGCGAGTACGGGCGCGCCGACATGCGTGTTCTCGAGACCGCCGGGCTGTTCGCGGGGTTCGCGGCGAGCGAGAGCGTCACGACATGGATTAGCCATGGCGATCACATCGAGGAGCCACCGCCCTGTTACACAGTGACGGCGGAGAGCAGGGGGAACCCGATCAGCGCGTTCCGGCACGAGCGCCGGCCGATCCATGGCGTGCAGTTCCATCCCGAAGTTGCGCACACGCCGCGGGGCGGCGAGATCATCTCCAACTTTTTGTTCGGCGTGTGCAACGCCGAGCCGACGTGGACGGCGGGCGCGTTCATCGAGGAGGAGATAACCCGCATCCGAGAGACCGCCGGCAAGTCGCGCGTGATCTGCGGACTGTCCGGTGGCGTTGATTCATCTGTCGCCGCGGCACTCGTGCATCGCGCGATCGGCGAGCAGCTGACGTGCATCTTCGTCGATACGGGATTGCTGCGGCTCAACGAGCGGGCGCAGGTCGAGCGCACATTCGGGCCGCACACTGGCCTGCGCCTGGTGACGGTGGACGCCGGGAAGCTGTTTCTCGATGCGCTCGCCGGCGTCGAGGATCCGGAGAAGAAGCGGAAGATCATCGGCCACACCTTCATCGACGTGTTCGAGGATGCGGCGGCGAAGGTGGGTGACGATGTGGACTTCCTCGTCCAGGGGACGCTCTACCCCGACGTGATCGAGTCGGCGGCGCCGCGCGGCGGGCCTTCGGTGACGATCAAGACGCACCACAACGTCGGCGGGCTCAAGCCCGACATGAAATTCAAGCTCATCGAGCCGTTGCGTGAGCTGTTCAAGGACGAGGTGCGCAACGTCGGCCGCGAGCTCGGACTGCCAGAGGAGATGGTTGGCCGGCATCCGTTCCCCGGGCCGGGGCTCGCCATTCGCGTCCTATCCGACGTGACGAAGCAGAAGCTCGACCTGCTGCGCGCGGCGGATGCGCTCTACCTGGAGGAGATTCGCGAGGCCGGGTTGTACGACGAGATCTGGCAGGCGTTCGCGGTCTTGCTGCCGGTTCGCAGTGTGGGTGTGATGGGGGACGAGCGGACGTACGACTACGTTCTTGGATTGCGCGCGGTGACCAGTACGGACGGGATGACGGCGGATTGGTACCCGTTCACGCACGAGGTGCTGTCGCGCATGTCGAACCGGATCATCAACTCGGTGCCGGGGATCAATCGCGTGGTTTACGACGTCAGTTCGAAACCGCCGGCTACCATCGAGTGGGAATAACTTCTTAGAGGCTCTTCTCCGCAAGCAACTCCATGAACTCCCTCGGCTGCGTGATGCTAAGGAGCCGCCCGGGAACGTCCGCCTCCTTGCTGAACTGCGCGATCTTGCCAAGCACCGGCAGGTACTGGTTGGAAACCTCGAGCGGCGGCGCGACGATCAGGAAAAAGAAGTAGACGGGCTTCTCGTCGATCGCCTTGAAGTCGACGCCGCCCGTCTTGCGCGCGAACGCAACGCGCAGCTTCGTAACCACCAGGGAGCGGCAGTGGGGGATCGCGATGCCACGCCCGATGCCGGTTGAGCCGAGGTTTTCGCGCCGCTTGAGCATCTTGAACAGCATGCCCTGCGACTTCTCGTCGAGGCCGAGGAGGCCGATGAGCTCCTTGAGGATCTCGTCCTTGGAGGTGCCCTCGAGCTCCAGCTTTATGGCTTCTTCAGAGAAAAAATCACGTAACTCCATCCAGCTCCCCCGAAAACTCAGAGTGTGCGGCGCGAACGAGCAAGTTACCGGCGCCCGGCACGAGTGTCAAACTCTGATGTTGCAAGCACTTGGAAGCTCCCTTAGCTTCCGATAGTGAAGCGTTTTCCCTTTGCCGTCGACGCCGCGGTGCCGCTCTACCTGGCACCGATGGCGGGAGTTTCCGAGTCGCCATTCAGGCGTCTCTGCCGCCGCTTTGGGGCCGACGTCGTCGTCACCGAATTTCTGTCGGCGGAAGGGATTCGTCGCGAGAACGCCGC
>JACCRL010000374.1 GCA_013813605.1 Gemmatimonadaceae bacterium | reverse complement strand
GGGAGGCGCCGAGGCGCTTACTCTGGCGCGGGAATCGGCTGAGCACGCCAGCACGCTCGGTGAGATCGCCGGAAAGGGAGCGGAGCCGTGGCATCGGACGGCCTCGGGTGGCTTCCTCCGCAACATCGTGTACGGATTCAATGATGGGCTGACCGCGAACTTTGGTCTGGTCGCCGGTATCATCGGCGCTTCGATAGCCAACCAGCACCAGGCGGTGGTCGTCGCCGGCGTCGCGGGACTGATCGCCGACGCGCTGTCGATGGGCTCCAGCGGATATCTGGCCAGCAAGAGCGAGCGGGAAGTCTATGAGTACGAGATCGCGATGGAGAAGGATGAAGTAGAGTTGATGCCCGAGGTGGAGCGTGATGAGCTGGCACTGATTTACGAAGCGAAGGGGATGAGCCGTGAAGCCGCGCACGATCTCGCTACGCAGGTGATGGGTGATCCCGCGCTGATGCTGAAGGAGCAGGTGCAGGAGGAGCTCAAGATCGGTGAAATGAACATGTCGCCCTTCCGTGAAGGATGGATCACCGGACTCGCTACTGCGTTCGGCGCGGCGATTCCGGTCTTTCCGTTTCTCGTCTGGCAGGGCACGACGGCAATCGTCGTCTCGTTCGTGGTATCGATGCTGTCGCATTTTCTGGTCGGTGCGATGCGCTCGGTGTTCACGGGCCGCAGCGTGTTCCGGTCCGGCCTCGACATGTTCGTCGTGGGTGTCGGCGTGGCGGTGGTGGGCTACTACGTCGGTGGCTGGATTGGCCGCTTCATCTAGGCGGGAGGCGGCCGCGCGGCCGTACGTGCTCGCCGAGTCGACGTGGAAAGCCGTTCGTGAGACAGCGTATGAAGTCGCTGTACTGCCCTGGGGCGCTACCGAGCCGCACAACTTTCATCTTCCCTACGGCACCGACAACTACGAATCGGGCGCGATTGCGATCCGCGCCGCGGCCATGGCATGGGAACGCGGCGCGAAGGTAGTGGTGCTGCCCACCGTTCCCTTCGGCGTGAACACGGGTCAGCTGGATCTCCGTCTCGCGCTGAACATGAATCCCAGCACGCAGCACGCTCTGCTGCGCGACCTGGCGAGCGCGCTGTCGGGTCAGGGCATCAGGAAGCTGCTCATCCTCAACGGTCACGGCGGCAACGACTTCCGGCAGATGATTCGCGAGCTCCAGCCGCAGGTGGACATTTTCATCTGCACCATCAACTGGTGGACGTGCGTGAGTGGCGCAGAATTCTTTGACGAGCCGGGCGACCACGCCGGGGAGATGGAGACCAGCGTGATGATGGAGCTGGAGCCGGACCTGGTGCTGCCGCTCTCTGAAGCTGGACCGGGCCGCGCGCGGCGTTTCACGATTGCGGGACTGCGCGATGGGTGGGCATGGGCACCGCGGAAATGGTCGTCGGTAACCGATGACACCGGGACGGGGAATCCCCGAGCGGCGTCGCGGGAAAGGGGCGAGCGGTTCCTGGGGCAGGTAACCGAGAGGATCGCAGGGTTCCTGGTGGAGCTGTCGGCGGCTGATACATCGAGACTTTACGAGTGACAGTACGTGCAGGCGGCCCAAACTGATCCGATCGGAGTGAACGCGCGGTCTGGAATGTGCTGAGTCGAGACGGAACGCACTGATCGGCCCAACGCAAGTCTGAAGGTTATCAGGAGCTTTATGCGATTCGTATCAACGCGGGTTCATGGTGTGCTCGACTGGATACTGGCGCCGCTGCTGATCGCGTTGCCGTGGTTGGCAGGTTTTGCGCAGGGAGGGGCGGAGACATGGGTGCCGGTGCTGCTTGGGGTCGTTGGACTGATTGTCACGTTCTTCACGGACCATGAGCTCGGCGTCGTGCGAAAAATTCCCATGGTCGGACACCTCTGGGTGGACGGTCTAGGTGGCCTGCTGTTGGCGGCATCGCCGTGGCTGTTTGGATTCTCCGAGCAGGTGTGGCTGCCACACGTCGCCTTGGGGCTGAGCGAGTTCGTGGCGGCCCTCGTTACCAGGACCACACCCGCCGGCGCGGCGCGCGAGCAGGTCGGTGCGTAGCGGATTTGAACGAGCAGGGTTCTGATGCGGGACTGATGAGCGGTAGCAGGTTTCGGGCGGATGACGGTGGTGCCTTTGACAAGGTTGTGATCGGCTTATGCACCCGTTACCCTCGCGCAACGGAAGCCGCCTTTGAGCCCGATCAGGAATTCACC
>JACCRL010000368.1 GCA_013813605.1 Gemmatimonadaceae bacterium | reverse complement strand
GCGCGCTGCGCAGGACTTCCGTCGTCGTCGATACGGCGCCGGCGACGCACGCATCGGCATCGCCTGAGGCAACGAGCTGGTGCGAGAACTCGAGCGCCCCCTTTCCCGCCGGGTCCAGGACGGTGAGGCCGCGAGCCTCGATCTCAGCGCGCTCGCCGGCGTTCGCCGTCACGAGGAGCGGCCGGGCGATGCCAGCCTTTTGCAGAATTTCCGCCGCGGCAACTATGCGGGAGTCGCCTGCTTCCGGAAACGCGATGCGGCGATCGAGCGCCGCCGCCCTTTTCCGAATCTCCTCTGCGAAGCTCACCCGCGGGTGGGCACCGGATGACCGAACTTCCGGGCCAGCGCATCGGCGACAGCGGGATGGACGAGGCCTTCGAGACTGCCGCCGTGTCGCGCCACTTCCCTCACCACACTGGAGCTGATGTAGGTGGTTTCGACAGAAGGAACCATGAAAACCGTTTCCAGGTCTTCCGACATGTGGCGGTTCATGAGCGCCATCTGGAACTCGTACTCGAAGTCGCTCACAGCGCGAAGCCCGCGGATGATCAGCGAAGCGCCGAGGCGGCTCGCGAAGTCGACGAGCAGTCCGTCGAACTGCTGCACCTCGACGCGATCATACTCCGACGTGGTGAGCCGCATCAGCTCGAGCCGCTCGTCCATCGAAAAGAGCGCCGCCTTCTGCGAGTTGGTTGCGGCCGCGACGACGAGGCGGTCGACGAACTCGAGGCTGCGCCTGATCACGTCCTCGTGCCCGCGCGTGATGGGGTCGAAGCTGCCGGCGTAGATGGCCGTCGTATTCACTCAGTCCTCGGTGCGGTAGAAAGTGATCGCCGACGATCCGTAGCGCCGCGTATCGCGTGCGCCAGGAAGCTTCTCGGTCGCCGCGTGCTCGATGCCGAGCACACGGCTGAATGGCACGTCGAGCCACCGGCGCGCAAGACCGGCGGCCCCGCCGGTCGCGTACGGTGGATCGGCAAACGCGACGTCGTAGTCGAGCGCGCGGATTTCCTCGACGAACGCCAGCGCGGGACGGCGGTGGATGCGCGCAAACTCTTCCGCCTTCAGCGACGCGATGTTGCCCTCGAGCACCGCGATGCTCTTTCTGTCGTTCTCGACAAAGTCCACCGACACCGCGCCGCGCGAAACCGCTTCCAGCCCGAGCGCCCCCGACCCGGCGAACAGGTCAATGACCCGCGCACCGGGGAGATCCATCTGCACGATGCTCATCCACGCCTCGCGCACGCGGTCGAGCGTCGGGCGGATGGCATTGCCGGGCGGCACGGCGATCTGCCGGCCCCGCCATCGTCCCGCGACTATACGCACGCGGAACCGGGACTCGCGATGCAGATATCGGCAATGCGCGCCTGCAGTCGGCTCTCGCCGCGATACTCGTCGCGCTCGAGACGGAAGGCGATGTCCACCTTCACTCCCGGCTCGAACTCACCCGCACGCGGCGCAAGCCCCCACCCGATCGCCTCGATCGAGCCCGTGCCGGCGGCGAGGACGAGCTTGAGGCCGTCGCGGCCGATCAACTTTGGCGGCCTGGATATGGTCACGCCTTTCGCCAGCAGCACCGGCGTCGGATTGCCCATTCCAAAAGGCTCGAAGTGGCGGAACAGCGTCTCCAGCTTTTCGTTCATCGAATCGATCTCGACTTCGAGGTCGACGCGGATCTCAGGCACCAGGTCGGCGCGCGTGAGCAACGACCTCGCGACGTCGTTGAATCTCGCCGCGAATGCGCCGACACTGTCGCGCGCAACCGTGACACCGGCCGCGGCCTTGTGCCCGCCGAAGCGCAACAGCAGGTCGCGGCATTTTCCGAGCGCACCATGCAAATCGAACTTCGAGATCGAACGACCCGAACCCTTCCCCTCCGCACCCGAGAGCGCGACGAGTACCGTCGGCCTGCCGAACTCCTCGACGAGCCGCGACGCAACGATGCCGATCACGCCCGGATGCCACTGCTCGTCGGCGAGCACGATGCCGAAGGTGTTGTGAAGATCCATCGCGATCACGCGCTCTCGCGCCTCCTCGAGCGTCGCCCGGTCGAGATCCTGGCGGCGGCGGTTCAGCTCCTCGAGGTCGCGCGCGATCGCGTTTGCCTCGTGCTCGTCTTCAGTAAGCAGCAGCTCGACGCCGCGAATGGCGTGACCGAGCCGGCCTGCGGCGTTGAGGCGCGGCCCAAGGATGAAGCCGATGCGCCCGGCGGTGAGCTGCTTCCCTTCCAGACCCGAAGCGCGAATGAGCGCGCGCAGCCCGACGTTTCGCGTATCGCTCAGCATACGAAGCCCGTAGCGAACGAAAACCCGGTTCTCGCCGCGCAGCGGCGCGACGTCGGCAACGGTCGCCAGCGCGACGAGGTCGAGCATTCCCCAGATGAAGTTTTCGTTTTTCCCGAGCGCGCGCGCGAGCGCCAGCGCGAGCTTGAACGCGACACCGACGGCGGCGAGATCCTTGTCCGGGTACTCGCAGCCCGGCCGTTTCGGATTGAGCACCGAGAGACACTCTGGGAGCGCGCCACCGGGCAGGTGATGGTCGGTAACGATGACATCGACGCCCGCCTTGCACAGTCGCGCGACCGGCGCGACCGCGCTCGTTCCGCAGTCGCATGTGACCACGACCCTGGCGCCAATCGCGATCGCTGCATCGACCCCCGCGTCGCTCAGGTCATAACCATCCTCGATGCGCCGCGGGATGAACGGCGCGGCCTTGCCGCCGAGGACGCGGATTGCGCGCGTGAGCAGCGTTGTCGAGCAGATACCGTCGACATCATAATCGCCGTGGATGAACACCAGCTCGCCGCCCGTGACCGCGGCGGCGAGGCGCGCAACCGCCTTATCCATCGAGAGG
>JACCRL010000342.1 GCA_013813605.1 Gemmatimonadaceae bacterium | reverse complement strand
GGACGCGGCCCTCTTGTCGCAATTCTAGAGGGAGACGACCGCTGGCCACCGACAAAGCTTGCAGCGCAGGTGGGCGCCTTCGACGATCAACGCGTTCAGATTACGTGGGGCGACGCAACCGTAATCGACGATAACGACCTCCCACTCTGGCGCTGGCCACATGCCTCCCTGTTCGAGCGAGACATGCCCATGGACGCGCTGTTCAGGCGGCTCACACGCGCCAACATCCTCACACCCGCCGTGACCGTAATGGTGCGGCGCTCAGCGCTCGATGCCATCGGCGGATTCCAGCAATTTGGCCAGGCCTTGTTCGTTGACCTGCCTACCTGGCTGATGGTTTCGGCAACCGCGACCGGCACCGCGCGGAAGCTCGATGCCTGCCTCGGTTACTACCGGATGCACGAAGCGCAGGTATCAGCAAGCCACGCTGCCGAAATGCAGTCCAATCAGGCAGCCATCGCGGGCGCGGCTCTGCGCAAACTGGATCCAGCGGCTTTGAAGCGGCTCGGCTGGAGTGAACGACACCTCCGCGCGGCGAACGCCAGCGGTCATCTGTGGCAGGGAATTGCGCGCCTGCAATCCGGGGACAGAAAAAAGTCCCGGGCCGACCTCGTCGAGGCCCTGCTCGGCTGCGCCTCAGCTCGCGAAAAGCTGCGCGCAAGCCTCGGGTTGCTCTCTACGGTCGTGAACTACGATCTCGTCACCCTCGCCGACAGGGCCCGGCGCGCCGCCCTACTCAGGGTGAATCGGGGACAAGTCCGGAGCTTGTGAACGATCCTCATTGACCAGGGGCGCGCGCCACCCGTAGATCCGGCCGCGCAACGAGTGCAGGTAAAAGGTGGCCGCGCTCCATCTTCCCCTGAGCAACGATAGCGCTAACCCGCCGAGAGGCCGAACGACTACCAGCGCTGCCACGTCGGAAAGTCTCGTTGCTCGGAGGCGGAGCACCCGGCCCAGGCCGGCACCGTAGCTGAAGGCTTGCCGGTGATTGCCGTAATCACCAATCGGATGCTCGACTCGAATGGAAGGCTCGTACCGAATGCGCACACCGAGGTCAATTGCGCGCAACGGATAGTCCCGGTCCTCATTGCTGCCCCACGGCGTACCCGCTCCCAGCCCGAGGCTCTCGTCGAAGGAACCCACCATTTCGACCGTGTCCGCACGCAGGAAAAGCCCGATCGACGAGGTGAGCGACCAGACGTTCCTGTGAGTCAGGTCCACCGCCTGTCTGCCGAAACCCCGAAACGGCGCTCCGGTCTCGTGGACTACCGGGCATCCAACCAGCCCGCCAATTCCCGGGTATTTCGCGAGCGTGTGCGCGACCCGGTGCAGCAGTTCAGGCGGGTACACAGAATCATCATCCGGGAAGGCAACGACATCCCCTGTAACGTGCCTGAGGGCAGCATTCCGGGCGCGGGAAAGCCCCAAGGGCGGTCTAAGGTGCCGAATCGAGAGACGGTGGCTCAGTCGCTTGATTAGGGGCGTCAGGCGCTCGTCGGTGTTCTGATCCGCGACGAGGACCTCCAGGTTCGGATACCCCTGGGCGGCGACGGACTTGAGGAACCGCTCGACGAGCTCCACCCGACCAACCGTTGCCAGAACGAGCGAGAACTTCGGAAGTGGATGGACGCGATGAACTTCGAGATCCGAGACCAGTCCTGCATTGGATCGCATGTGCGGACCCGCTACGACGTGATGGCCGAACGCGTGCGCCAGGTCGCAGCGTTCCTGGTCTCCTCGTCAGTCACTGGAGCGGGGTGAGGGTGGAAATCGGGAACGAGGCCGCGCAGCAGCTGCCGCAGCTCCTCGTCAGCGCTTTCCATCTCCGCGGCACGGACGAGGCCCTCGACGCGACGGCCGATTCCCTCGGGCAGGATGCCGTTCCGGGCACGAAGGACCTTCGGATGATTGGTGGGAATCACATTCTCTGCGCTGAAGAACATCTCCTCGTACAGCTTTTCGCCCGGACGCATGCCGGTGAACTGCAGCTCGATGTCGGATCCAACCGTAAGCCCCGAGAGACGAATGAGATCGGTCGCGATGTCCACGATCCGGATTGGCTCACCCATGTCCAGCAAAAAGACTTCGCCGCCCACACCGAGCGCACCCGCCTGCAGCACGAGCTGCACTGCCTCCGGAATAGTCATGAAGTAGCGCTGCATTTCCGGATGCGTCACTGTGACCGGCCCGCCCGATCTGATCTGGCGCAGGAAGGTCGGTACCACGCTGCCGCGGCTGCCCAGCACGTTCCCGAATCGGACAGAGACGAAATTCATTTCATTCTTGAGTGCCGCGTGCTGCACGATCAGCTCAGCGATGCGCTTGCTCGCCCCCATCACGCTGGTCGGGCGAACGGCCTTGTCAGTCGAGATGAGCACGAAATGGGCAAGGCGGGATTCCAGCGCCGCATCCACGACGTTGCGCGTGCCCATCACATTGTTGGTGATCGCTTCGATCACGTTCTCTTCCATCAGCGGCACGTGTTTGTGTGCCGCGGCGTGGAAGACCGCGTGCGGCCGGTGCTGGGCGAAGACGCTGAGGACGCGCTTGCGGTCTCGCACGTCGGCGATGACCGGAATGAACTTCACGTCGGGATAAGCGGATTCCAGCTCGTGCAGAATGTCGAAAATCGAATTCTCGCCGTGGCCGAGCAGGACCATCCGGGCCGGAGCCAGCCGGGAGAGCTGGCGGCAGAGCTCGCTGCCGATGGAACCACCGGCGCCGGTGACGAGCACGGTCTCCCCTGTTGCGAGGGCAGCCACCGCGGCGAGGTCAGTCTCGATGGGATCGCGCCGCAACAAATCCTGGATCTCCACCTCGCGCAGTGAGGTCCCCGGCGATTTCCGTGTGATGATCTCAGGCAGCGTTGGAAC
>JACCRL010000322.1 GCA_013813605.1 Gemmatimonadaceae bacterium | reverse complement strand
ACGGCGTGGGTGGACGACGCGGGACGAATCGTCGCCGCGAGTGCACCGAACGGGATCTCCGTTACGCGTACTGCATTCGAGCTGGCTTTCAGGAAACCAAGAGGAAGATGATCGAGCTGAGAAGTCTCACCAAGCGATATGGGTCTTTTACCGCCGTCGATTCCATCGATCTCACCGTTCCGGATGGTGAGCTGTTCGGATTTCTCGGCCCCAACGGCGCCGGCAAGACGACGACGCTGCGCATGATCGCCGGCATTCTGCAGCCGTCATCGGGCACGATCCACCTCGCCGGGATCGACCTCTCGCAGGACCCGATGGCAGCGAAAGCGAAGCTCGGTTTCATCCCCGACCGGCCTTTCATCTATGAGAAGCTGACCGGCGCCGAGTTCCTGCGCTTCGTCGCCGGATTGTACGGACAGGATGGCTCGGTGATCGAGCACCGCGGCCGCGAGCTGATGGCGCTGTTCGATCTCGAGGAGTGGGCGGACGAGCTGGTCGAGAGCTACAGCCACGGCATGCGCCAGAAGCTGATCATATCCAGCGCGTTCATCCACCGACCCGAGGTGATCGTCGTGGATGAGCCGATGGTGGGGCTCGACCCCAAGGCGGCGCGCATCCTCAAGGATCTGTTCCGCGAGTACGTGCGTCGCGGGCATACGATCATGATGTCGACGCACACGCTCGAGGTCGCGGAGACGCTGTGCGATCGCATCGCCATCATCCAGCAGGGGAAGATCCGGGCGACGGGGACGATCGACGACCTGCGGAAGGAGGCGACGGGCGGCGGCGGGCTGGAGGAAATCTTCCTGAAGCTCACCGGCGAGCGGGCGGCTCGCGACGCGATGGAAGTGCTCGATGCGTAACGGCCGGCGATGAGCGCTTTCCTTGGTGATGTAAGCCTCCTCCATCTTCTCTCGCCAAAGATTCTCACCGCGCGCGCGAAGCCGCTCGGCGAACGTGAGAATCGTGCCGGGAGGCTGATCCTCTTCACGCTCATCGGCGGGATTTTCTGGCTGTTCGTGTTCGGCCTGCTTTACCGGCTGCTCAAGTATTTTCGCGGCATTCCCGAGATTGGCGCGTTGTTGGCGGGCAAGCTGCTCGGACTTATGCTGGTGAGCCTGTTCGGCATTCTCATCCTCTCCAACATCGTGACGGCTCTGTCGAGCTTCTTTCTGGCCAAGGATCTCGATCTACTCGTTGCCGCGCCGGTGGACTGGCTGCGGCTCTACGGTGCGAAGCTGCTGGAGACGGCGGTGAATTCGAGCTGGATGGTGGTGCTCGTCGCGATGCCCGTGCTCACTGCGTACGGCATCAGCTACGAGGGCGGGCTGCTCTATCCGATCATCGCCATCAGCGCGATGATCCCGTTCCTGTTCATTCCGGCAGCGATCGGCAGCGCCGTCACGCTGCTGCTGGTCAACATCTTCCCGGCCCGCCGCACGCGCGACATCCTGAGCGTCATCGCAGTGCTCGCAGCGGCGGGCGTGCTCCTGATCTTCCGCCTCGTGCGCCCCGAGCGACTGGCACGGCCGGAGGGATTCCGTTCGCTTGTCGAGTTTATCTCTGTGCTCCGCACACCGACGTCGCCGCTGATGCCGAGCGAGTGGGCGGCGCAGGGGATCATGAGCTGGCTGCGCGAGGATCCTGAAATACTTCCCTTCTATCTGTTGTGGTCGACGGCGGCAGCCATAGTCGTGTTCGGAGCGCTGCTGCACCGCTGGCTCTACACGTCCGGATTCAGCAAGTCGCAGGAAAGCGGCGAGCGCTGGGTCCGGCAGGGCGCGATCGGCAAGCTGGTGGGGCGCATGCTCACACCGTGGGGAGTGATGCGGCGCGAGCTGGTGCTCAAGGAGATGCGACTTTTCTTCCGCGACACGACGCAGTGGTCACAGCTCATCCTGCTGACGGTGCTCGTCGTCGTCTACGTGTTCAACATCAAGTTCCTGCCACTCAGAGGCGAAGGGATAACGTTCTTTCTCAGGAACGTGATTCCATTCGTGAACCTTGTGCTCGCCGGATTCGTGCTCGCGTCCATTGCGGCACGCTTCATCTTCCCCGGGATCAGTCTCGAGGGGCGCACGCTGTGGCTGCTGCGATCGAGCCCGCTCGAGATGCGCCAGCTGTTATGGGCAAAATTCTGGGTAGGTACTTTGCCGCTGCTGGTGCTGGCCCTGATCCTCGTGTTCGCGACGGACGTGCTCCTCGAGGTGAACAGCTTCATGATGTGGGTGTCCGTGTTTACGATCACGATGATGACCTTTGCGATCGCCGGCCTTGCGCTCGGCTTTGGAGCGCTGTTTCCCAAGTTCAATACCGAGAACGCGGCGCAGATCCCGACCTCCTTTGGCGGATTGATCCTGATGATGGCGTCGATCGCGCTGATCGGAACCGTCATCGTCGTGGAGGCACGCCCGGTGTTCCGTTACGCGGGAGCGAGCCTCGTTGGAACGCAGCCCAGCGTGGTCGAGCTTTGGGTGGGATTCGCGCTGAGTGCCGGGATCTGCCTGGCGGCGACCTTTATCCCCATCCGGATCGCCATCAGCCGCATGAAAAAGCTGGAGCGCTGATTGGGCGCTAATTTGTGACCGACAGGGGCCCATCCCCAGTCTATTGATTAGCCGCGTTGGACCCAGGCGGCGTCACTTCGTGTAGACAACGGTTCATCGCTAACGGACAAAATTGCCGACAACTTCGTCCAGAACCCCTTCCGACCCGCAGCGCAAACTCCTCACCGGGTTTCGTCGCGCCCGCAAGCCGGATTACCTCGCTCTCGTAACAACGGGCAAGGTGAGGCCGCGGCGTACCGCACCCCTCACCGTGATCGTGCCCGCTTACAACGAGGCCGAGTCTATTGCCGACACGATTCGGAGCCTCCAGGCGCAGACGATCCAGCCCGAGGAGATCGTCGTCGTTGATGACGGCTCGTCCGATGAGACGGGCGCGGTGGCGCGCGCGCTTGGCGTAACCGTGGTCCGCCCGCAGGTGGGGACCGGGTCCAAGGCAGGCGCCCAGAACTTCGCGCTCTCCCAGGTCGGCACCGAGTTCACGATGGCGATCGACGCCGACACCACTCTCGCCCCCGATGCGATCGAGAAACTGCTCGCCGCTCTCGATGCACCGGGCGTTGCCGCCGCGTGCGGATTCGTCATCCCGCGCAATGTGGGCACTTTGTGGGAGCGCGGCAGATACATCGAGTACCTGTTCGCCTTCAGCTTTTACAAGCAGGTGCAAGACTACTATGAGAAGCCGCTGATCGCTTCTGGCTGCTTTTCGATGTACAAGTCGAAATCCCTCATCGCCCATGGCGGTTGGGAAACGCGCACGCTCGCCGAAGACATGGATCTCACCTGGTCGCTCTACGAGGCGGGTGAGAAAGTGCGATTCGTACCCGAGGCCTTTTGCTATCCAATCGAGCCTCAGACCTATCAGTTCATGAGCCGCCAGCTGAAGCGCTGGTCGCATGGCTTCGTGCAGAACGTCCGCCTTCACTGGCGCGGCGTGCTGGGCGTACCATACCTCCGCTCGGCAGTCGCGGTATCCCTCTGGGACGCGACACTGGCAGCGGTGATCTATCTGCTTCTGCTTCCGGTGCTCGCGATCTACTTCCGCAGCCCATGGATGCTCCTTGGGTACGTAATCGATGCGCCCGCGCTGATGATTCCCGTGCTCGCGGCCGCGATCCCGCGGGGGGAGACGAAACGTGCCCTCGCCAGCATGCCGGCCTTCTTCGTTCTGAGGACGGTCAATGCGGTCTTCTTCCTTCGCGCGGTCTTCTCGGAGCTGCTCGGCCGGGGGTTTCACACGTATGAGAAGGGACATTAACCGATGACGGCGGGTTTACCGGGCGTGGGAATCGGCGGGATGTTCTACGTATTGAGCGCCATCGCAATGCCTTTTCACGCCGCCTACCGTGTGGTGAAGCGGCGACACGATCCGGGCCTCGCGGATGAGCCGCCCGTGCGGTGGCGGCTGGTGTTCCGCCAGCTCGCGATCGCTCTCGGGATCGTCGCCGTTCTCTGGGCAACCGGCTGGGCATTAGGCGCACTGCTGGCTGAGCATCCATCGGCGCTCGGCAGGATGGAATCGACGGTTTCGGGGCGTACAGCTCCGAATGCGATCAAGGTCAGCGCTCTCATCCTTTCCTTCGGCACCATGTGCATTGTGCTGATCGCGGTGCAGGTCGCACGCCTCGTTCTGAATAGCAGACAGCACAAAACGGCGACAGTCAGCGGTGTGGTAGGCGCGCTGATGTTACTGTCGGCATCCAGCGCCAACGGGCAGAATGCCAGGGGGAGCTCGCCTCTTGGAGCTCGGATCGATGCTGCGGAGCGGACGTACCAGGCGGGCGATAGCGCGGCAGCGGTCGCTGCGTACGGGACCGTGCTCGCTCTCGACCCGAACAATTCGCGAGCGCTTTTTCGTCTCGGGCAGCTATGGCGTCACGATCCGAAACGCTCGCTGCCAATGTTTCGCCGATACACCTCCGTGGTGCCGAATGACGCGTGGGGCCATATGGCTCTCGGTGATGCGCTCGCAGCTGACGGCAACTTTTCCGAAGCGCTGCGGGAGTATGACGAAGCGCGGCGGATCGCTCCCAAAGAGCGTGACGTAGCGCTCGGGCAGGCCCGCGTCATGGGGCGCGCCGGCCGCAGCGGCGATGCAGTCGCACTCCTCCAGAAGTGGTCCGCACTTCATCCCGGTGACTCGGAAGCGACCCGGGAGATTGACGTGCAGCGGCGAATGCTCGGCTCGGCGCGCGCGAAGCATGCCCCCGCAGTGGAGCTCACGGCATTCAGCGGCGGCGATTCTGATGGTAACCGAAGTTATAGCGCAGTCGCGCTGATCAGCGCGCAACTCACCGAGCACGCCCGGCTGACGGCGACCGCCGGCCGTAAGCGGAGCGCCGGATTTCTTGATGCGCTCTATTACGACGGGACGGTCGGACTGACCATCCGGCCGGTCTCCAGCTTCCGGTTGGAAGCGGTCGCCGGCGCGGTGCGCACGACCAGAAACGAATCCTTCGAATATCCCGACACCGCTCAGGTGGTTCCCCGGACCGGTCGAGGAAAAGGCCGAAGAGAGCAGCCCGCACCTCCGGCCATCGTTCGCACCGACTCAGCGATTTCTGAAAACCTCGCCATCGGATCTCTTCGCGCGGTGTGGAAAAAACCCGGAACGGCGGGGCTCGTGGATCTTCGCGCGTCACAAGCGTTGCTCGACGCGACGCCCGTGCTCGTCATCAACCGGGTGATGCGCAGGGAGCTGGCTGCTCGAGTCGATGTACCGTTGACACGAAGATTCCGGGTACGAGGCGGCGCCAGGGCCGGCAGCTACGATGCTATCGGTGAGAGCAACACCCGCACTTCCCTTC
>JACCRL010000031.1 GCA_013813605.1 Gemmatimonadaceae bacterium | reverse complement strand
GGGCCGCTGACCGGATAAACCTTTCCGCCCGTGATCGCGATCGTTTGGGCGCGAAGATCGGAAGGTGCGACGATGAAGCACGCTGCTGCCGCGACCGCCATCCTGAAGAAGTTGAGATTGGTCATCGCGTCAGTCCCTTGTAAATGGTACGAAGCCGAGCTCGAAATCGGTGCGCCACTGCTCGGCGCGGTCGTTGCGGTCATAAAGCAGCGCGCCATCAACCCACACCTTCTCGGGGCGCGAGTAAACACTGAATGGATTCGCAGACCAGAGAACGATATCGGCGTTCTTGCCCGTCTCGATCGATCCGATGCGGTCATCCAGTCCGAGCGCCCACGCAGCATTGATCGTGATCCACTTCATCGCCTGCTCTTCGCTGACCGGAATTCCCGCGGCGAGGCCTGCCACCATCGACTTCGCTGCTTCCTGGTTCAGGCGCTGCGACCCCGACGGGTCGTCGGAGTGCACGATCGCCCGGGCACCGGCGCGATCAACGAGCGCAATGTTCGCCTTTACCGCATCGAGTGCTTCGATCTTGAAGCTGCCCCAGTCCGCCCACAGCGATCCGGAGATCTCCTCGCGGGCGAGCACGTCGGCGAGCTTGTACGCTTCGACCCCATGATGGAACGACCGAATGCGGTAGCCGAATTCCCGGGCGATGTCGATCATCTGCGCCATCTCGTCGGCGCGGTAGCAGTGGTTGTGAATGAGAATGTTGCCGCGGAGCACCTCGGCGAGCGTCTCGTTGCCAAGGTCGCGTGTCGGAGCCTCGCCCCGGTGATCTCTGTTCCACTTGTCCCATTTTCGCCGGTAGGCCTCGGCGCCGATCCAGGCGCTGCGGTATCCGGCGACGTTGCCCATTCGTGTCGATGGCCCACGCCCCGCATACACGCGCTTCGGATTTTCGCCGCATGCCATTTTGAGGCCGTATTTCGCGCCCGGGAACTTCATGGATTGCACAGTGCGCCCGGGAACCACCTTGAGCACGACGCTTCGTCCACCGATGAGATTCGCGGAGCCGGGAAGGACCTGAAGCGTTGTCACCCCACCAGCGAGAACGCGTGGAAACTGCGGGTCCTGCGGCCACACCGAGTGTTCTGCCCACACGTATGGCGTCGACGGATTGGTGGCTTCGTTGCCGTCGCTCAGCGCGCCGCCGCCCGGGGCTGCGTAGACGCCGATGTGCGAGTGAGTATCGATTATGCCGGGAGTGACGTACTTGCCGGCCCCGTCGATTACGAGCGCATCAGCCGGTGCTTCGACGGTCGGGCCGACGGCGACAATCTTCCCACCCTGTATCAGGAGCGCACCGTTCCTGATGAGCGGACCGGCCGCCGTAAAGATGTTCACATTGCGAATGACGGTCGGACGCGACGGAAACGCGGCATACGTGCTGGGGAATGGATCGGCGTTAGGAGCTGAGGTCGATCCGCGACCCATGTCTCCGCGTGTCGTGGAATCTTTCGCCCCGCCAACGGGCGTCGGGGCGGGCGCGGGCTTTACGCGTGCGCACGCGCCCGCGGCAATCAGAAGCACGAACAGGATTGAACGCATGGTCAAAATCTTCCTCAGATGGGAAATCATTCAGCGGGAATAAAGTAGCGCCGTCAGCGCGGGGGCGCGCCGCGCTCAGCAAGCTTACCGATGAGGTCGGTGCAGATGCCGTCAACACCGATTTCTCCGAACGCTTCCCATCGCGCAGGGTCGTTGACCGTCCACGCAATCACGCTCAACCCGGCGTCGTGAGCGCGAACGACGAGCTCCTCGTCAATGTAATCCGTGTGCTGCCACAGATCGTCGGCGCCTGCCGCCAGCGCGGCAGCGACTGGATCGAGCGGCCGCGCAACCTGCAAAACGCCGGTTCGCATCGCCGGCATCAGCTGCTTGACGCGCTGCGCGATGCGATGGTCGAAAGAATGGATCGCGGCGAGGCAGGCGGATTCACGAAGCGCGCGCACGACGAGCGGCTCGATGCTCTCCGCCTTGATCTCGACGTAAACGAACGCACGCGTCCCGATCTCCTCGAGCGCCTCGTTGAGAGTCGGCGGTCGCTTGCCGTCGGCGAGCGGATACTTGTCCAGATCCGAGGATGCGAGGTGCGCGATCTGGCCCGACTGCTCGCGACCCGCGTCGCGGGCCTTCAGTACGGGGTCGTGGTGCACCACCAGCACACCGTCCCGGGTCCCGTGCACGTCGAGCTCGATCGCCGCCGCGCCCAGCTCGATTGCCCTGTTGAACGCCGCGATCGAGTTTTCGGGAAGAGCATCGTGCGCTCCCCGGTGGGAAATCGACACAGGTCTGGAGGGATTCATCAGGCCTCGGTTTCGGTAGCTTCGGGGGGTGAGCGCGAAGCTATGAGGCGGAAACAGGTGGGTCAATCAGCCTTAACGAGAGCCCGGATCAGGCGTCTACCTGTTGAGGCTTCATGACGGCCAATCCGGCTAACGAAATCGAAGAGACCGACATGGAGCTGATCGGCCGCTGGAAGGCGGGCGATGGGCGGGCGGCAACGCGGCTGGTGGGAAGGCATTCCGACGCGCTGGCGCGCTTTGCGGCAAGCTCCGGTGAGCGCGAGGGGATCGAGGAGCTGGTGCAGGACACGTTCGTGAAGGCGTTCGCTTCGCTGGATTCGTTTCGCGGCGACAGCTCGCTCAGAACCTGGCTCTTCACCATCGAGCGGCGCCTCATGCTCGATCGGCGCAGGGCGGAGAAGAGGGATCGGGACACGGTTTCGCTGGACGAAGCGGATCAGGCGACCGAGTACGGGGCGCTCGACACGCTGATCGCGGAGGAAGTGCAGGAAAGGGTGAGACGTGCTCTTTCCGGGCTCTCACCGACGCAGCGGGAAGTGTTCACGCTGCGGGTTCAGCAGGGTCTGTCGTACAAGGAAATAGCCGTAGTCGTTGACAGCACTGAAGGTGCGGCGAGGGTGCACTATCACAATGCAGTACAGAAGGTAAAGGAGTTTCTGAAAGATGACTAAGTGCACAGCGATCGAGATCCGGGAGAGTCTCCCCGACCTGATTCATGCCGGTGTTTCGGGCGCCGAAGCCGAGCGCATCGAGGCACACGTTGCCGCATGCGCTGATTGCCGCGAAGAGCTGCGCGTGTTGCGCACCGTTCACGGAGCCGCTGTTTTCGCGCCGTCTATAGACACGCAGCGAATCGTCATGGTGATCCCCCCCTACGCTGGCGTGCCGGTTACCGAGCGTCCCTCGCTGCCCGGCCGCACGCGGACGTATGCATGGCTTGCGGCCGCTACCGTCGCGATTGCGTTCGCGACGGTGGTGGTGAGTAGCTCGGGAGATGACGATCTCCGCACGGTGCCGGGCGTTTCGCCGGCGCCCGTCGCACAGGTTCCAACCACTCCGGAACCCGGCGAGTCCGCATCGGTCGTTGAGGCCGTGCCTCCGGCGATGGCGGCGAGCGCGGAACCGCGTCCTTCACTCGCGCTTGCCGGCGGCCTCGACGACCTGAGTGATGGCAGTCTCGTTGCACTGATG
>JACCRL010000308.1 GCA_013813605.1 Gemmatimonadaceae bacterium | reverse complement strand
GTGGCGGTGAGATTCTCGATCGTTCCGCCGACGACGGTTTCCGTCGCACCGCGGGAGAATTGGCTCACGATGACCTTGACAGGTGCCTTCTCCGATCTGTCGTTGAAGTAGACGAGCGAATCGGTGTACGTCTTCTGAAGCTTCTTGTCCTTCGTGTTCTTGTACATGCCCTGGTACGCGAATGCGTAAAGAAGCGCGTTGTCGGGATTGCTTGGATCGATCGTCGACAGCCGGTCGATGATCGGGAACGCCTTCGAGTACTCCTTCGTCTGTATGTAGGTTGCGGCGAGGTTATTCAGCGCGTCGCGTGAGTACGGGTTCTGCTCCAGCGCCGCGGCGAAGAGGCGTGCGGCATCGGCGTGCTTGTTGGCCTTGGTCGCCACAACTCCGGCGTGCAGCAGCGGGATCTCGCCAAACTTCGACGGACTGGCGAGAAATGGCGCGTAAATGGTTGCCATCGACGCGGAATCGCCGGCCGACACGTACATGCGCGACAGATTGTCAACGGCATCGGCCATCAGGATCTCGTTCGTGGCAACGGCGAGATAATCCTGCCACGGCTTGATCGTGGCGCGCGCGGCGGCTCTCTTCTCGGCGGCGGAGGCAGCTTCGGCGCGTGCGGTCAGGGTCGACGCGACATCGTACATCGTCTTCACGCGAACGTCGGCGTAGGCAGTGTCCGTCCCCGCAACGTCCAGAGTCTGCTTCCAGTACTGCTCGGCGGCGGGGATGTTCTTGCGCGCAACCGCAATGGAGCCGAGCACGGAATAGGCGTACGGCGCGTGGCGGTCCATGAGCAGCGACCTCTTTGCAAGTATTTCGGCGGAATCGAGCTTATTGGCGTTCAGCGCGGCAATGGAAGCGTTGAGCGTGTTCAGCCAGGGACGTTGCTGGCGCCACTGCGTCAACAGCGCCTTGCATTCCGGCATCGCCTTCTCGACGACGGTGAACGAACTGTCGGCGGCGGCGAAAAGATCGATTGTGGCGGTGGGATTGTTCTTGTACCCGATCGCGCTGCGTACCATTACCGGCGCGGCCGAGGGCTGCGAGAGAAGGAGGACGTAAGCTTCGCCGCGCAGGTAGCTGCGTGCCGTCGGATTGTCCGTTCCATTCTCGGTGAGCCTCAGGACTTCGTACAGGTCCTTGGACGGATCTGCCTTGGCATCGGAGGCCTGGATCGCGCGCGTCATGAGGAGCTGCGCCCTGGCGAGGTCGCCCTTCACGCTGCCCGTTGGGTCGCAGGCTGCTGCTGCCGGAGCCTGCGCAGCCAGCGGCGCGGTGGCGAGGGTGAGCGCGAGAAGAGCAGCGGCCGTGTCAACGAAATGTCTCATCAGGGAGCTCCGGTGTGATTATTGAGCAGGGAACAAGACCTCTAATATACCGTCCGGGAACCTTCGTTCCGCAGCAGCTCCCACGCCCGGCGAACGTGGGTTTCATCAGTCTGAATATTACCGATCGCGATTCGGAGCGCATAAGCACCGCGGACGCGTGTGTGGGAGAGAAATACCTCGCGTTTGCCGTTGACGCGCTCCAGGATTGCGGCGTTGTGCGCATCGAGTGCCCCCGCGTCCATTCCCGGGGGCCGATGGCGGAAGACGACGGTCGAGAACGGCGCGTCCGCCATTCTCTCCCAGTCCGGCTCGCCGTCGATCCATCGGCAGAGACAGCCGGCGAGCGCGATGTGTGCGCGGATCAGAGAGGCGATTGCGTCGGATCCGAAGTGACGCAGCACGAACCACAGCTTGAGCGCGCGGAAGCGTCTGCCAAGCGAGACGCCGTAGTCCATCAGGTTGACAGCCTCGTCGCCATCGCCGACGACCAGGTAGTCGGGGGTGTGCTGGAATGCGCGTCGCAGCAGGTCGGGTCGCCGCGTGAAAAGCGCCGAGCAATCGACGGGCGTGAAAAGCCATTTGTGCGGATTGACGACGATCGAATCGGCCCGCTCGCAGCCATCGAGGATGTGGCGCAGCTCAGGCAGTATGGCGGCGCTGCCGGCGTACGCGGCGTCAACATGGAGCCAGATCTTTTCTCTCTCGCAGATCGATGCGATCGCGGGGACGGGGTCGACGGCGGTCGTTGAAGTCGTGCCGACAGTTGCGACGACTGCGAGCGGAAATGCTCCGTCCGCGCGATCGCGCCTGATCGCTTCGTCGAGAAGCCGGGTCTCCATTCGCATTCCGGCATCCGTACCGATGCGCCGCAGGTTGGAGAGGCCGAGCCCAAGAGTCATTACGGCTTTCGCGACGCTCGAGTGCGCCTCTTCAGAGCAGTACACGGTGAGCCGCGGCAGCTCCGCGCGAGCGCTCATGCCCTCCTCACGAATACGGAGCTCGGGATGTAGCTCGCGCGCCGCCGCGAGCGCGTAAAGAGTGCTCGAAGAGGCGGTGTCGTTGATGGTGCCGAAAAGCGGATCGGGAAGACCGAGCAGCTGTCTAAGCCAATCGAGGGTGACCTGCTCGAGCTCGGTGGCCGCGGGGCCGGTACGCCAGAGCATGGCGTTGACGTTGAGCGTCGCGGCAAGGGCTTCGCCGAGAATACCCGCAGCGGTAGATGAGTTGGCGAAGTACGCCATGAAGCCGGGATGATTCCAGTGCGTTGTTGCGGGGACGACGAGCTTCTCGAAATCCGCGAAGATGGCCGCGAATTCTTCCGGATTCGCTGGCGGTGCGGTCGGCAGCTGCGCGCGCAGGTCGCCCGGTTTGAGCGCTGGCAGAACCGGCCACGCGGCCGGGTTTTCGAGATACTCCGCAATCCAGTCGATGACGGCGTAGCCGTTCGACCGGAAATCATCTGCGGACATATCAGGGCTTTTCGTCATGCGGGAATATATGAACCGTCAGGTGCAGGCACCTGCAGCTAACTGCAACTGGCAGCGTTGCAGTTCCTTTGCAGTTCCCGCCGCCGAACCCCAATATTGCCAGCCATGTCCTATCCCCTTGTCCTTGTCCACGGCTACTCAGACGAGGGCGCGTCGTTCCGGGCCTGGGAACGGATTCTCGAGCAGCGCGGCTACGACGTCGCCACCATCCACGCCTGCAACTACAGATCGCTCACCAACGAAGTGACGATCAAGGACATCGCTGAAGGCTTCGACCGCGCACTGCGCATCCGCGCCGGACTGAGCGCCGACGAGCCGTTCGACGCCATCGTCCACTCGACCGGCATGCTGGTGGTCCGTGCGTGGCTGACCGCGTATGCAGGGAGAAGGGACAGGCTCAAGCACTTGATCGGACTCGCGCCCGCGACGTTCGGCTCACCCCTCGCGCACAAGGGCCGCAGCTGGCTCGGCGCGCTGTTCAAGGGCAACCGCCAGCTCGGTCCCGATTTTCTCGAGGCCGGCGACAGAGTGCTCGACGGTCTCGAGCTTGGCAGCCGCTTCACCTGGGATCTCGCGCACGCCGACCTGCTCGGCGACGAGACTTTCTACGGGCCGACGAAGCGCACGCCCTACGTGTTCGTGTTCTGCGGCAACGAGAGCTACGGCGGCCTGCGCAAGCTGATCAACGAGGCGGGCAGCGACGGCACCGTGCGCTGGGCCGCGTGCCCGCTCAACACGCGCAAGATCTGCCTCGACATGACGCGCGACCCGGCGCGCGAGGAGGGAACGAAGCGCGTCAGCGTCGCACCATGGAAGAATGCCGACATCCCGCTCATTCCCATTGACGGTAAGAATCACGGTACGATCCTCTCCGCGCCCGGCGAGGAGCTGGCAAACCTCGTCGACTCGGCGCTCCAGGTGGGCAATGCCACCGCGTTCAGCGACTGGACGACGACGGCGACGAAGAGCACGAAAAGGGCGCGCGACCGAATGGACGAGTACCAGCAGTTCATCGTCCGCGCCGTTGACGAGCGCGACGATCCGGTGCCCGACTATAACATCCAGCTCTTCACGCGCACCGGAGCGGGCGCCGACCGCGGAGTCCGGAACTTTGACACTGATGTGCACACCTACAGGGGCGACCCGAGCCTGCGCTGCTTTCACGTCCGGCTCGCCGATCTCGATTACCGAAACCTGAAGAGCCTCTGGATGCGCGTGATCGCTTCGTCGGGATCGCAGCTGGTGGGCTACCACGGATTCGGCAGCGAAAAGTCGGGCCGGCGCGCGACTGATGGAAAATGGGATGCCGAACTCGATCTCTCCAACCTCGTCGACGATGCGGGCATACAATTCTTCTATCCCTTTACGACAACTCTCATCGAGGTCAGGCTCAATCGCGAGCCGCTGCCAATGACGGGGAAGAATGAAGTTGCCTGGTTCTAGAATCCCGCACCGGAAGGCGATCGAGCACCTGAAGGCGGTGGATCCCGTCATGGCGCGCGTCATCGGTCACGTCGGCCGCTGCAACCACTCGGCGCGCATCGAAGGCACGCACTTCGATGCCATCGCGAGGTCGATCGTATTCCAGCAGCTGTCGGGTCAGGCAGCCGGCACGATTCACAAGCGGTTCGAAGCCTTCTACGGCGGCCGCTCGCCTCATCCCGCCGAGCTTATCGGGACTTCGGATGAGAACCTCAGAAGCGTCGGACTCTCGCGCGGGAAGGCCGCGTATCTCAAGGACCTTGCATCGCGCGTCGAATCCGGTGAGCTCCCCGTCGAGACGCTGCACAAGCTGACCGACGAACAGATCATCGAAGCGCTCACGAAAGTGAAGGGCATCGGACGCTGGACGGCGCAGATGTTCCTCATCTTCAGGCTCGGCCGCCCCGATGTCCTGCCCGAGCTGGACCTCGGAATTCAGAAGGGGATCAGGCTCGCCTATCGAATGCGAAAGCTTCCCTCGCCCGAGCGAGTAAAAAAGGTGGGCGCGAAATGGGCGCCGTACCGCACCGTCGCGTCGTGGTACATGTGGCGGCTGGTCGACACCGCAACGCCGGTTCCACGATCGGGCACGAGCTGAGTCCGTGAAAAAGCGAATTATCGGCATCGACACAAGTCGCGCCGATCCTCGTGCCGCCGGAAAGAAATCAATCTGACCGGTAAGCCCGCTCCAGAGACGCTGAACTCACGCGACGCCCTTCGGAGAATCCAGAGCGCGCTTCATCGGTGTAGATTTGAGGGCTGACTACAGAAGCTGGAGA
>JACCRL010000029.1 GCA_013813605.1 Gemmatimonadaceae bacterium | reverse complement strand
CAGCTCAACGGAGACGGTAATCGAGGCTTGCACCCAACAGGGCTGCGCCACCTTCCCGCTCGCGATGAGTCGAAATGGACGTGTTGCCGGCGTTCGAAACTCGATGGCCTTCATCTGGACGGAGGCGGCGAGATTTACCGACTACCCTTCACTCTCAGGGGCGCGGTTCTCCGAAGCGACAGGAATCAACGACTCGGGGCAGGCCGCCGTGAACGAGTATGGATCCTCCGGCGTCCAGCCCTGGCTCATATCGCCTACAGGAGTCCGGCGCGCTCTTGTCGGGCCACCCGGGACCACTTCTGCCACCGTGACCGCGATCAACAATGCCGGGCAGGTAGTGGGTTATGCGCGGTAATTACCCTGTCGGGTCAATTCGTTGGCGGTCCGAGCAGAGGCTCGACGTGATTGATCAGCGGAACCCACGAATTGGCGGGGAGATCCTTTCGCTCGGCTGAGATTATGAACTGGTCGCCCTCGGCGTCGACGCGGAATCGCGTGTCGATGATCGTGAGCGCGATGAAGACGAGCGCCATGTCTTCGGCGAGGTTGAGCGTCGCCGTAGCGCCGGGCATCTCACCGAGCTGATCAGCGAGCTCGCGCCACGATACGCGTTTCTCGAAGGAAGGGCCCGCGTACCACAGGGGGCCGATGACGTCGGATGTGAGAGACTTGTCGGTCACGAATAAATGATAGTGAAAGTTTTCCGGTTTGGTGGTCGGGCGGGGCGACCTACATCAGCGCCCGAATCCATCCGCCGTCGACCGCAATCGAGCTCCCCGTGATATAGCCCGCACGGTCCGAGGCAAGGAATGCGGCAAGCGCCGCCAGGTCGCGCGGCTCGCCGAGATGTCCCATCGGAATCTCCGCTTCCCACTTGGCGAACGCGGCGCCGGGATCCTTTCCTTCGCGCGCGCCGCTCGCCTTTGCCAGTTCTTCCACCCGCTCAGTGCGGGTGTACCCCGGAAGAATGTTGTTCACCGTCACACCAAACGGCGCAACTTCGTCGGCAAGCGTGCGGGCGAAGCCGGTGACGGCCGCGCGGATGCTGTTGGAAAGCATCAGTCCACCGACGGGCTGCTTGGCCGCAATGGAAGTCACGTTCAGAATCCTTCCCCAGCGCCGCTCCTTCATTCCCGGTACGACCGCGCGCGACAGCTCCACAACGCTGGTGAGGAGAAGGCGCACGGCATCGTCCCACATTGCGGCGGTCAGTGTTTCGAACGGACCGCTCGGCGGCCCGCCGGAGTTGTTGACGAGAATATCCACACGCCCGAACGTGTCGAGCGCGGTCTTCATCATTCTGTCCCTTCCCGCTTCCGTCGACACGTCTGCTGCGACGGCGGTGACCGAAGCACCCGTTGTCCGGCGAATCGACTCCGCCGCTTCTTCGAGCGGCCCGGCACCGCGCGCGCACATCACGACCACCGCACCCTCCGCTGCAAGCTCCTCGGCGATCGCCCGACCAAGCCCGCGGCTGCTCGCCGCCACCAGCGCTACCTTGCCGCAGATTCCGAAATCCATTGCTGCTAACGGCGCAGGTAGTCGTCGGTCTTGTCCAGCCAATCCTGACGCGGCGGGCTGAAGACATCGATGCCGACGAAATCCACGAGCGCTTCGGCACTGTGCGGAACGTTCGACGGAAGGTGCAGCACTTCGCCAGGCCCGACGTCTATCTCGTCCTTTCCATGCTCGCCGATCCAGAACCTGATCCGGCCCTCGATCACGTACGAGAACTGCTCGTTGTCGTGAGAGTGTCGGGGGACGATGCAGCCTTTCGCCAGGAATATCTGCGCGAGCATCGCGCGCTCGCCGGTAATCAGCCTTCGCTCAAGCGTCGCTGAAACGCGCTCCCTCGGCATCGCATCCCAGTTGTACAGCGTCACTTTGGAGTCCTTTGCCATCACCCACCTCCGCGCGCCGGCGTTTCCTTCAGCCAGTAGGTGAACCACTGACGGAGGCGTCCGAGCCGGTCCACCAGCAGCCACGGCTCACCCGACCGCGAAAGCTCGTGAGTCGATCGCGGATATCTCACGAATTCGACTGGCACGCCCCGCTTTCTGAGAGCGAGGAACCACTGTTCCGCATCTCCCATCGGCGTGCGGAAATCCTCCTCCGACTGGACGATGAGCGTCGGGGTTTTTACGCGCGACACGAAACGAATCGGCGAGAGCGTGTCGTACATCGCGGCGTTGTCCCACGGCTTGCCGTAAAACTCCCACTCGGTGAGTCCCTGCGCATCGGAGCTTCCGTACCAGGAATTCCAGTTCGAGATCATCCTGTCCGCCTGCGCAGCTTTGAAGCGATTCGTCTTCGTCGTGACCCACGCGGTCATGAAGCCGCCGTATGAGCCGCCGGTCACGCCCATGCGCGTCGAATCAACATCCGGCCGGCGCGCCGCGACATCAACCGCGCGCATCAGATCCTGATAATCATCGCCGCCCCATTTTCCGCGCGTCGAGTACGTGAATGGTGCACCATAACCTGACGATCCACGCGGATTGGTGAAGAGAACCCACATGCCGGAAGCGGCGATGTTCTGGAATTCGTCGAACCATCCTTCGCCGTACGCCGAGTGAGGACCGCCGTGGATGTAAAGGACCAGTGGATATTTCGCGCCCGGCGTGTACCCGTACGGCTTCATCAGCCACCCCTCGATCTCGAGGTCGCCCACCGAACGATACGTAAAGCGCTCGGCGTCGGACCACGCTATCTCCGAATTAATTGCGTCATTGAACCTCGTCAGCTGGCGCTCTCCGCTGCCGTCGGCGTTGGCGACGAAGATCTCGCCGGGCCGCGTCAGGCTGGTTGAGACATAGGCGACTCGGGTGCGGTCGGCGTCCCAGGTAAAGCCGCTGATTCTGCGCCTGCCGCCAATCACTTCGCGCATCTGCCTTGTCGCTGGATTGAGGCGATAGAGCGCGGTGCGCCCGCCGATCGCGGCGTTCAGCATGATGTCGCCGCCCGGCATCCAGGTGTAGGCGTCGGGCTCATAGGTCCATTCGCCCATCAGCTCCGTCGGATTGCCGCCGTTCGGGTCCACCGAATAGATCCGTTGCGATATCGTGCGGTCGGGACTCGAGAGAAACGAAATCCTGCGGCCGTCGGGCGACCACGACAGCGTGTTCTCGGTTCCGGTCATGCTCGTGATTTTCCGCACCTCGCCGCCGCTGGTGGGAACGAGAAAAATGTCGGCATCGTTGCGCCGCTCGTTGTCGCGCTTCGCATCGTACGGCAGCAGCGCGATCGAATCACGCTCGGCGGTAACCGCCGAGTCGGAGCGCAGGCGCGGGTCGGCGGTGAACGCGATCCACTTCCCGTCGGGGGAGATCACCGCATCGCGGTGCGAATAGGTGGTGCGCGTCAACGCGCGTTTGGCACCGCCGTTCGTGTCGCGCATCCATATCTGCGATGCTCTCCAGCGGCGCTGGTCGCGGCGGCCCGGGATAAAGCCCCGGTCGTTGGACTTGTAGCCGAGGTCGACGACGTGGCGTCCGTCGAAGCGGGCGGCGTCGAGTGGGCGGGTGATGGACCCGTAGGGAGGACGCGCCATCCCGCCCATGGATGAGAACGGATCCTGAGCGCTGAGGTTCGTCGTATCGCGGAGACTGTCGGCCGCGGTCGTATCGGTCCAGATGATCGTTCTCCGGTCGCGCGTCACCGATC
>JACCRL010000285.1 GCA_013813605.1 Gemmatimonadaceae bacterium | reverse complement strand
ATGCGCCCGGCCCGATCGCCGCGCCAAGTGCCTGGCCTTCGTTCGTGTATCCCTGAATAACTCGTCGGCTCGTATAAAAGCTGCCGATGGGCCGATCGCGGAAGGACGCGCTCTGCTCGATGGTTGTGATCTCCGCCTGCAGCCTGAACGCGGCACCCGGCATAACGACGGGGCGCGACCACTGCAGACCGAGCGTATATCCCTGGGTGTGATTCGGCGTTACGAGAAGGTCTCGCAGAGATGTGGGAAACTCGGTTCGTGCCAGCTCGGAATACAACTCGAATCCACTGGACGGCAGCACGAAGCGTGAAAACAACGAAAAGATCTGCTCACTGCCTCCCGGCGTGAGTGAAGAGTCGCCGAGCGCTCTCTCGTTCGGGTGACCGGTATTCCTGAACACATCGAGCCAGCGTGAGTAACCGGCACCGGCGTTATCCGCGGTGGAATAGACCGCCCGCGCCACTCCAACAGTGAGACCGCTCACGCGGCGAGGGTTGAGCGTCAACCCGATCGCAGCGATTGACCGCGAGTTGTTACCGCTGGTCGTGTCGAAGTACTTGGATTCGGTGAGAGTGCCCGCGATCCAGCGCGCTTCCAGCATTCCCAACGGCGTAGAGAGAGGCCTCGTAGTGCGCAGGAAGGCGTGCGGGAATCCAGGAGCATTGTTGCTGAGGACGAGCGAGTTCCGAACGCCGGGGCCCCACCACTCATTTTCAGTACTCCAGCCAACCGCAGCGTTGCCGAGGTCGACGAGCGCCGCTGATTGGCCCGCTGTGACCTTCGACAGGCTCTTGTCGCCGAATCGCAGCGGCAGGTCGATCGAGTACGGCCCCGTAAACCAGGGGAACACATACCCCCCGCCCTGTCGCTCCACCGGCGTAACGGGGGGTGTAAACCGGGTGGAGTCGCGCAACTGCCAGTACTGGTTCGAGCTACTCGCCAGCTCTGGAAGCAAAAACAGCCTCAGCCGGCCGATGCGAACATCGGCTCCAGCGCTGACGAGATAGTTCGCGCCGCGGCCCGCCCAGAGCGGCCCGTCGTTGATGGAATACGGCAGGGACGAGTTACTGACGAAGGAGAACGAAGGAGCGAGGAGGGCTATGCGCGCCCTCGGCGTAGCTGCGGTCAGCGAGCTCGAGGAGCGGAGGAGGTAGCCCGCCGTCGGCTGCGACCTTGACCTGTGAGCCTCAGCCCAGCGCTCGACCGAGTCGCCCGTGACGAAGACCGGCATTTCGATCGCAAACAACCTTGGAGGTACGCGCGAAGATTGGGGCGCAATGGCAGGGATGACATCCGCTGTTTCGGAAGAGTCCCGGCGAACAACGGAATCCTGCGCGTACGCCGATGCCAGAGGAACCAGCCCAGCCAATGCAACCCACGCAGAACGTACAAGCGAGCGGACAGGAAATCGCGCCATCTACACCAGTGCCGCATCTCTGCGGCTTCGTTGAGTTCAGGAAAGGTGATCGGCTGGCGAGCGATTATGGAGGACGCCCGTGCGGCCACATGTCAATCTAGGGGCGCGGAGCGTATGTGCCAACCGCTACTGCGCCTGCCGAGGCGGACTGCCACCGAGGGGGCTTGGCACTAAATTACGAACAATGCAATTTCTGAACGGCCTCACCGTTGTCGCGCTATCTGTCATCACAGCCCTGTGCAGTGCCCCGCTGCTCGTTGCTCAGAGCGTTGTCCCGGAACAGGGCGCACGCGCGCCAGACTCTGTCCGCGTTCCCGACAGTTCCTCCGACTCTGTCCTGACGGTAGCTATCGTGCGCGAGGCCGCACCAATCGTTGTGCCGGGAAGCGACGAAGAGAACTACCTCCGTTATCTCCAGTCTGTGGGAAAGGTTGCGGCTTACCCCTGGACCGTGCGGAGCTTCGGACGAGTGGAGACGCGACGCCTGTCGGTGCTGCGCGGAAGCCATCCGTGGTCCGCGGGCATGCGTAGCCAATCGGGCGGTGCGCGGTTTCAGATGGCGATCCTTCCCGCATCGCTGACTCTGCGACTGAACAGTCACTTTCCCTACGGCTCCAACGATGGCGCGGTATGGGCTGGGCGAGGCCTTACTACCGCGGTTGAGGGCGGAGCAGTTTTTCTGGCCGGTCCGCTGTCAATCGCGGTCAATCCGATCGCGTTTCGCGCCGAGAACGCCTCGTTCGGCTTGCTCTCCAACGGATACTCGGGGCCGCAGTCGTTCGCTGATGGCCGGGTCGCAACCGAGGTAGACCGGCCTCAGCGGTTTGGCGATAATGCGTACAGCCGACTGGATCCAGGGCAAAGCTCGGTACGCGTCGATCTAAGCGCGCTGACTCTCGGAGTTTCGACCGCGAACATGGGATGGGGTCCCATGGAGAGCTTTCCTTTTGTGGTTGGTGGAAATGCGCCCGGATTCCTCCATGCTTTCGTTGGTACTGGCACTCCGGTCAATGTGCTCATCGGCAGGCTGCACACACGACTGATATGGGGTAGACTCGAGCAGTCCGCGTACTCACCAGTTGTGGGAAGTAAGAGGTATTTCTCCGCGACCGAGCCGGGCACGCAACGGTTTGCATCCGGGCTGGTCGCAAGCTTTCAGCCGCGAGGCTTGCCTGGGCTCGAGATTGGCGGCTCGAGATTCTTTCACTCTTTCTGGCCACAGCAGGGGCTTCCCCGATCGTACTTTTTTAAACCGCTGGGGGCGATACTAAGATCCAGCTCTTCGCCCTCCACCTCGCCCGGACTGGGCGACGCGGTCAATGGCAGCAGCGATAACCAGCTCGCCTCAGTCTTCACGCGACTTGTGTTGCCCAGCGATGGATTCGAGATCTACGCCGAGTACGGCAAAGAAGATTATGCCTTCGATTTTCGCGATTTCATCCAGGAGCCCGACCACGCGCGCAGCTACGGCCTGGGCGCTCGCAAGGTATTCGTCTCGCGTGACTCTTCGCTCACCGGCATCCGCGGCGAGCTGATCAACTACCAACTGCCAACGCTGGCGCGCCATCGGGGCGAAGGCCGGATCTATAGCCACGGTGTTCTTCGCCAGGGCCACACCAACCGTGGCCAGGTGCTCGGCGCAGATGCTGGCATCGGAACGGGCGCAGCCTCCACACTGGCGTATGACCGGTTCACGCACTCCGGGCTCACCAGCGTCAGCTGGACACGCATCGTGCGCCAGGAAAACGGCACTTTCTTCGAGGACGGGCGTCGGGACCAGAGGTCGCAGGACGTTTCCCACGCCCTTCGCTTCCAGAAGAGCCGCAGGATTGCGGGACTGGAGGCATCTGCCTCGCTGGCGGCGGTGCGGGAATTCAATCGCGACTTTCTCGCCGACCAGTGGAACCTGAACTCGATACTTTCGGTGCGACATCACTTCGGACGACGGTGAGTATCGCAATCGAGGCGTGTCCGTGACTGACCAGGCATCGCCGCGAACCGAAGCAGGGGCTCGAAAAGGCATCGTCCTCGCCGGTGGGAGCGGAAGTCGGCTCTACCCGATTACCCGCGCGGTCAGCAAGCAGATGCTGCCGGTATACGACAAGCCGATGATTTATTATCCGCTCACGACGCTCATGAGCGCGGGAATTCGCGAGATTCTCATCATCTCGACGCCGAGGGATCTCCCCGGCTTTCGGTCGCTGCTCGGCGATGGCGACCAGTGGGGCGTCGAGCTGGCGTACGAGGAACAGCCCCGGCCGGAGGGCATCGCGCAGGCCTTCATAATCGGGGAGAGCTTCATCGACGGCCACCCAAGCGCCCTCGTGCTCGGGGATAACATTTTCCACGGCCACGAACTCTCCGAAACGTTACGGGCTGCGTCCCTGCGCGCGTCCGGCGCCACCATCTTCGCCTATCGCGTTGGAAATCCTGACGCCTACGGCGTGGTTGAATTCGACTCTGATGGCCGGCCCCTTGGCATCGAGGAGAAACCGCGGCAACCAAAGAGCAGCTACGCAGTGACTGGTCTCTATTTTTACGACGCGGACGTCTCCCAGTTTGCCCGCGGCCTCAAGCCGTCTTCGCGCGGTGAGGTAGAAATAACGGATCTGAACATGTGCTATCTCCGTCGCGGCGACCTGCACGTCGAGAAGCTGGGACGTGGTACGGCCTGGCTCGACACGGGAACGCACAGCTCCCTCCTCCAGGCCAGTCTCTTCATCGAGACCATTGAACAACGGCAGGGGTTGAAGATCGCGTGTCCCGAGGAAGTAGCTTACCGGATGGGTTACATCGGCGCCCGCGACCTGGAGAAGCTGGCGGCCGGTCTGGCCAACACGGGATACGGCGAATATTTGCGGCAGATCATGTCGGAATGACGAGAGTCCTCGTGTTCGGGGCCGGCGGACGGGTGGGCAATCGGCTGGCGCTGTCCGTCCCGGGAGAAATTGCAGGAAAATTCCTCACGCGGTCCGAGTGTGACATTACCAGCGCCGGGGCCGTTCAGGACGCCGTCGAAGCCTGGCGACCCGACGTGGTGATCAACGCCGCCGCCTACACAGCGGTGGACGACGCGGAATCCGATCCCAGTCGGGCGTTCGCCGTAAATGCAGAGGGCCCGCGAAACGTCGCCGCTGCCGCCGCGTCGGTGAAGGCGCGCATCATCCACATTTCCACGGATTACGTGTTCGATGGGGAAACACGGTTGCCGTACACGCCTGAAGACCAACCGAATCCGCTCAACGTCTACGGGAAAAGCAAACGCGAAGGGGAAATCGCCGTGCGGGACTCGAACGCCCGCTCGCTGGTGATCCGGGCGAGTTGGCTCTACGACACCGAAGGACGCAACTTTCTCCGTGCGGTGCTGGAACGAATGATGAAGGGGCAACCCTTGCGCGTAGTGGCCGATCAGGTAGGATCGCCAACTTCGGCCGCTGGCCTCGCGCGCATCGTATGGGTGTGCGCCACGCATCCAGAGATAGAAGGAATCCACCACTGGGCCGGCCTCGGCCGGGCGAGCTGGCACGAGTTCGCAGTAGCCATTCAGGAGCTCGCAATATCTTCCGGTCTTGTAAAGAGCGCAGTCATGATTGAGCCCGTCACCAGCGCCGAATACGGGACGCCGGCCCGCCGCCCGCGATTCTCCGTCCTGGATTCATCGGCATTGTCGAAGGCCCTGGGTCGTTCGCCGGATCCGTGGCGCGAAGCATTGGCCGACTCGCTGAGTCAGGTGACGCGTGCGTAGGCTCCTCGTCACTGGCGCGGCCGGGTTCATCGGATCCAACTTCGTTCAGTACTGGCTCGAGGCGCATCGGGACGATCACGTCGTTGCGCTCGACGTGCTCACATATGCGGGCAACCTGTCCAGCCTCGATCCCGTGCTCAAGAACAGCAAGCTGAAATTTGTAAAGATGGACATTCTCGAAGGGGAGCGCGTGCGGGCCCTGATGGAGCGCGAGCAGATCGATACGATCGTTCATTTCGCTGCGGAGTCGCACGTCGACCGATCCATTCACGGTCCGGATCCCTTCCTCGAGACGAACATCCGCGGCACCCACGAGCTTCTCAAAGCTGCAAAAACCGTGTGGCTCACCGGAGGGGGAAGCGGGCCGTATCAGTTCCACCACATCTCCACTGACGAAGTTTTCGGAACTCTTGCAGCGGACGCGCCGGCGTTTACGGAAGAAACGTCATACGCACCGAATTCTCCGTACGCCGCCACCAAAGCCGCATCGGATCACCTCGTCAGAGCCTATCATCACACCTATGGGCTCCCCGTCACGACCAGTAACTGCTCGAACAATTACGGTCCCTATCAGTTCCCGGAGAAGCTGATTCCGCTGGCGATTGTGCGCGCCCTGGAGGGAAAGCCCATTCCTGTCTATGGCGACGGGCTGCAGAGCCGGGACTGGCTCTATGTGCGCGACCACTGCCGCGGAATCGATCGAATTCTCGAAAAAGGCAGGGTGGGTGAGACCTACAATCTCGGTGGGGGCGCCGAGAGAAAAAACATCGACGTGATAAAAATGCTTTGCTCAAAATTCAACGCGATGTTTCAGTCCGACGCGGGTTTGAGATCGCGATTCCCGCGTTGCCCGGCCGCGGACGGCGGTGATACTGCAAGCCTGATCACCTTCGTGAGAGACCGCCCGGGCCACGACAGGCGTTATGCTGTCGATGCGATGAAGGCCACTCTTGAGACTGGATACGGTCCCGCTGAGTCGTTCGAGACCGGGCTCGGGAAGACCATTGTCTGGTACATCGCCAACGAGCCGTGGTGGCGAAGCGTGATGGACGGCAGTTACAAGGAATGGATGAAGCAGCACTACTCCGGCTGATCGAGAAATGCTTCAGATCAGCCGGTCGCGCCAGGTTGAGGGAAGAAATGGCGAGTCGATTTCTATCGGCAGATGGTAGTGGAAAGGCTTGACCCCGTTCTGGCGAATCCACGATATCATCGACTGTAGACCTTCCCGCAGCGACACTCCGGTGTGGTAGTCAAGCAACCGCCGCGCCTTGTCGGCGGAACAGACAGCGTGCTTGACCTCGAGCGGCCGGTCGGCGACGTAAATGGGCTTCAGCTCGAATGAGAGCAGCTCCGCGAGGATGCGCGCGAGCTGGTTGATCGTCGCCGCTTCCTCGTCTGGCCCGATGTTGATTGTCTGGCCCGAAAGACCAGGCAGCGTACCCATCTTGATAAGTGGGTCGACGCAGTCCTGAACGAAGGAAAAACAGCGCTGCTGCTCGCCATCGCCATAGATGATCGGCTGCTTTCCCTGAAGCATGCGATTGATCATGATGCTGGCGACATTGCGAAACGGATCGTCGTACTTCTGACGCGGACCAATGATGTTGTGGGGGACGGCGATGAGATACTCCATCCCGTGTGTCTCGCTCACGTTCTTCACGAGAAGCTCGGCCGCGTACTTCGCGATGCCGTAGGGATCGACGGGTGCCGCGGGCTGATCCTCGCGGAAGGGTGGGTTTCCCTTCCCGTAGCGGGCCATGCTCGAGCAGTAGACAAACCGCTTCACCCTCGTGCTGGCGGCGGCGGCAAGCAGGCCGGCCGTGTTTTCGTAGACGTGCTTGGCGATGACAGCAGGCGAAAAGACGCTCAGCCCCTCAGTCGCGATTGCCCCGCAGTGATAGAT
>JACCRL010000260.1 GCA_013813605.1 Gemmatimonadaceae bacterium | reverse complement strand
GTGATGGACTTCGGCATCGCCAAGGCGCTGAGTGCGGCGGGAAGCGAGACGCTCACGCAGACGGGCATGATGATCGGCACGCCCGCCTACGTCAGCCCGGAGCAGGCGGCCGGTGACTCGATCATCGATGGAAAGAGCGACCAGTACAGCCTTGCCTGTGTCCTGTACGAGATGCTCGCTGGGGAGAGGCCGTTCACCGGCGCCACCGCGCAGGCAGTGCTGGCAAAGCGCTTCAGCGATGTCGTAAAGCCGATACGTTCGGTTCGCCCCGCCGTGCCGGAGTCGGTGGAACGCGCGCTTACCAAGGCGATGACGATGGATTCCGCCGGCCGTTACTCCTCGCTGGCGATGTTCGCGCAGGCTCTCGCCTCGAACTCGCTCGAAACTCCAAACGATACCGAGACAATGCCGCAGCCGGTCGTGTCGGCGGCGAAGTCCGTTGCCGTTCTGCCGTTCGCGAACATGAGCGCGGATCCCGAAAACGAGTACTTCACGGACGGCATGGCCGAGGAGATCATCAACGCGCTGACGAAGATTCAGTCGCTGCGTGTTGCGTCGCGCACCTCGTCGTTCGCGTTCAAGGGAAAGAACGAGGACATCGGGGAGATCGGCCGCAAGCTCAAGGTCTCGACCGTTTTGGAAGGGAGTGTCCGCAAGATGGGAAATCGCCTGCGCATCAACGCGCAGTTGGTGAACGTCGCCGATGGTTACCAGCTCTGGTCGGAGCGATACGACCGCGAGATGGAAGACGTGTTCGCCATCCAGGATGACATCTCGCAGGCAATCGTCAAGGCACTGCGCGTAATACTCAGCGAGGGTGAGAAAAAGCAGATCGAAAAGGTGCGCGCGGTAAATGTTCAGGCTTATGACTATTACCTGCGCGGGCGCCAGTACTTCCACCAGCTCCGCCGCAAGAGCCTGGAGTACGCGCGGCAGATGTTCAATCGCGCCATCGAGATCGACCCCGAATACGCTCGCGCGTATGCGGGGGTTGCAGACTGTTGTTCGCTTCTGTACACGTATTTTGATGCGCGTGAAGCCAACCTGCGGCAGGCGGACACGGCAAGCAGGAAGGCGCTCGAGCTCGAGCCGGACCTCGCCGAAGCGCACGTCGCCCGGGGCCTCGCCGTGTCGCTCAGCAAGAGGTTCGACGAAGCGGAGCATGAGTTCGCGCAGGCAATGAAGCTGGATCCGAAGCTGTTCGACGCCGCCTACTGGTTCGCGCGCGCACGCCAGTCCCAGGGCAAGCACGACGAAGCGGTAAAGCTGTTCGAGCGCGCCGCCGTGTTGCGGCCGGAAGATTATCAGACGCCGGGTTTTCTCGCCCAGGCGCTCACCACGCTAGGCAGGAGAGAGGAGGCGGAGGCTGGTTACCGAAGGCAGCTCAAGCTCATCGAGGAGCATCTCGAGCTCAACCCGGACGATCCGCGCGCCTGCATTCTCGGCGCGGTTGCACACGCGGCGCTCCAGCACACCGATCGTGCGATTGAATTCGCCGGCCGCGCCATTGAGGTCGATCCGGATGACCCCATGCTTCTCTACAATGTCGCGTGCACCTACGCGAAGCTCGGCAAGGCCAACGCGGCGCTGGATGCCCTCGAGCACGCGGTGGACAAGGGTTGGGGTGACCGGAACTGGCTCGACAACGACAGCGACATGGACTCCATCAGGTCACTGCCGAGATTTCAGGCCATCACGCAGTCGATGTAACCCGAAAAGTCGGGGGTGAACCGGCCTCCCTGTGGTCGCGGCACCGTCATTGCTCTCTATGTGCTCCTCAACCAGGAGAGCAAGATGACTTTCGTCACGCGAATCACCCGGTATGCCCTTGGCGCCTCGCTTGCCGCATCGTTGACCGCCTGCGCCGGTGTTGGCGGCCTCGGCAGCATACTCGGCAGCGTGCTCGGCGGCGGCAACGATCAGCAGCAGCAGCAGGGTGGGGAGCTGAGGGGAATGGTGCGCAGCGTCGACCAGAACCAGCGCCAGATCTCGATTCAGCAGTCGAATGGCCAGGCGGTCTGGGTCGGCTACGATAACCAGACCCAGGTGGTCTACCAGAATCAGAGCTATTCCGTCGCGTCGCTGGAAAACGGCGATGAAGTGACAGCGCGGGTGCGGAGCGACGGCAACCGTTACTACACGGACTACGTGCAGGTCAACAGGTCCGTCAGTACGTCCGGCGGTAACAACAACAGGAGTCAGGCATTCGAGGGAACGGTGCGGCAGGTTGACAGAAACAATGGCTGGTTCGTGATCGATACGCGGAACGGCTCGCGCTTCACGGTCTCGATGCCTTACCGCGCAAGCAGCTCCGACGCGAACAGGTTCAACGGTCTTCGGAACGGCGATTACGTCCGCTTCTACGGGGCCTCGCTAAACAACAACCGCCTCGAGCTCAGACAGTTCTACTAGACCCTGATTTCCATCTTCCAGCGCAGCGGTCCGCCGATCGGTGGACCGCTGTTTTTTTTTGTGCACATCAGACCCTGAGGAAGAATGGCAGACACGAGAAAAGTCGCGGTGATAGTCGGAAGCCTGCGCAAGGAATCGTTCACTCGAAAGGTCGCCAATGCGCTTGCCTCGCTGGCGCCGCAGGCGCTCAAGCTGGAGATCGTCGAGATTGGAGGGCTCCCGCTGTACAACCAGGATGACGACGCGTCTCCCCCCAAAGCCTCCGCCGACTTCAAGCAGCGCATCCGCGCCTCGGACGCGGTGCTCTTCGCGACGCCCGAATACAATCGCTCGGTCCCCGGTGTGTTGAAGAACGCAATCGACATCGCGTCGCGGCCCTACGGTGACAGCGCGTGGAGCGGAAAGCCGGGGGCGGTAATCAGTGTGTCTCCCGGTGCTATCGCTGGGTTCGGGGCCAATCACCATCTGAGGCAGGCGATGGTGTTTCTCAATGTGCCGATGCTCCAGCAGCCGGAGGCATATCTCGGCGGGGCGGACAAGCTGTTCGATGCCGGGGGAAAGCTGACCAGCGATTCTACGCGCGAGTTTCTGAGGAAGTTCGTGGAGGAGTTTGCGAGGTGGATCGAGGTGAATCTTCGGAAGACAGGATAGGAACTGCAACGACAGCTGAAAACTTCAGCTTCCCGCTTTGCGATTGGGGGCGCCGTGCGCTGTTGGCTGCCTGCCTTCATGACTTCACTACCGCTTTACTAACCCCTTCACTAACCGCTTCACGGGATCGGTTTTAGTCTTTTCCCGTCCACGCGGGCCGATCGGTCCGCGT
>JACCRL010000239.1 GCA_013813605.1 Gemmatimonadaceae bacterium | reverse complement strand
CAGGCAGGCGCGAGGGGCTGAACAGGACAGGTGTCGCCCCCGATTTACGAATCAGGCCGAGGAGGTGTTCGCTGCAATCCTGGTAATCGCAGTCGAGCACAACGAAGGTTGGATGCTCCCGGGCAATCGTATCCCGGACGGGCTCGTCCCCATCCACATATCTGGGCTCGAGCCCGCGCAGCTCCACGAGCAAACCCAGCAGCGCGCCCACGACATCCTCGCGCGCAAGAATCAGCACCTTATCCAACGTGCCGCCGACTGACTGACATAATGGAACAGGAGGCAACTTGCGGACCCGGCGTCTTTTCTCTGGCGGAATGACCCGTGGGTCGGTTTATTAATGAACAGATGAATACTCCGATGCACCCGGCTTCCGCCGTCTGGTGACAGGAGGCAATAGCCCGTTCCAGGAGCGGCGTGAACGCACTCTCGGAAAGTACAATGCAGCGACTGCGATCGGCGCTCATCGAGCAGCTCGAGCGACCCGGCAGTCCGACGCAGGAGCTGGCCGCTCTTCTCAGGGAGATCGGGCGCGAAGCGCGCACGAATCAGGTTCGTCCCGAGCAACTGATCGTTATCTTCAAGCAGCTGTGGAACTCACTCGCCGAAACGCTTCGCCCCCAGGATACGGATCAGTACGAGAAGATCCGACAGCGTCTAGTCACGCTCTGCATTCAGGCGTACTACGCCGAGTAGGGATTCAAAGGTGCGCGCGGTACAACTCTAGAGCGGCATATCTTTGGCGTTGAGCTTCTGACGTGGCAACCGCAACTCCGCCGAAGGCACCACCGACAATTCTGCGCCGCATTTTCAACCGTTCCCCCGACACGGGCGGTGAAGAGCTCGTCGGACCAATCCGCGGCGAAGTCCTCGGCCTCGAGAGGCTCGGTGAGCGGGCGCGCGCCGTCGCGCGCGCTCACCACCTGCTCCCCGCGCAGAAACAGCGTGGCGTCGGTCCGCTACTACAGCGGCTCGAAGACACGCGCGGCGTTCTCGACCGCGTCTATCATGAGCTGAACGACGGCGCCGAGCGCGGGCTGGACATCAGTCCTGCCGGCGACTGGCTGCTCGACAATTTCTACATCGTTCAGGAGCACATCAGGGAGATTCGCACCAATCTCCCGAAGGGCTATTACGAGGAGCTGCCCAAGCTCGCAACCGGCGCGCTGGCGGGATATCCGCGCGCATACGAAGTCGCCATCGAGCTGATTGCGCACACCGAAGGCCACCTCGACCTCGACAACATCACATTGTTCGTGCGCGAGTACCAGAGCGTCACGCCACTGCGCATGGGTGAGCTGTGGGCGGTGCCGACGATGCTGCGGCTCGGACTGGTCGAGAACATTCGCCGCATGGCGCTGCGCGTCGCCGCGCGCCTGAAGGAAGTCGAATCCGCTGACGTCGCCGCGGGGACACTGCGTGACGCGAGCGAGCAGTCATCACAGGCACTCGCCGTCGCCCTCGCCGCTTTCGTCGACGATCATCCGACCTTCACTCCCACATGGGTCGCTCGTTTTCTCCAGCAGGTGCGCTCGTACCAGACGAACTTCACGCCGCTCATCTGGCTCGAGCAGTGGATCGCCGAGGACGGGCCGAGCGCGGAGGAGGCGGCAACGCGCTCGAACCGGCGCGTCGCGCTGACGCAGGTCACTGTCGCGAACAGCATCACCAGCCTGCGCACGATCGCGCGGCTCGACTGGAAGGAGTTCATCGAGTCGCAGAGCATCACCGAGCGGTTGCTGCGCGGCGACCCGAGCGGGCATTACGCCTCGATGACGTTCGGCACACGCGATCACTACCGTCACGTCGTCGAGCACCTCGCCAAGCGTGTGAAGCGGCCGGAGGAAGAGGTCGCCGCGGAGGCGCTCGCGCTGGCAAGGGCGGCGGCCAGTGAGAACACGCGCCTGTCCCACGTCGGGTTCTATCTCGTGGACAAGGGGCGCACCGAGCTCGAAGACCAGATCGGCTACACGCCGCCGGCGGGTGAAAAGTTCTATCGGTGGACGCAGCGACATCCGAACTCGCTCTACTTCGGCGGCATCACCGTCTTCACGATGGCTGCCCTCGGACTGATACTGCAGGCCGTCGGCGCGTACACGGCAGGGTGGCAGCTGACGGTGACACTGCTCGCATTGCTTCCGGCAAACGAGATCGGCATCAGCGTCGTCAATCAGCTCGTCACGCTGCTGATGCCGCCGCGTCTGCTCTCGAAGCTCGAAATGCGGGAGAACGGAATACCGCGTGAGTACATGGCGGCCGTCGTCGTGCCCACCCTCTTCGGCAACGTACACGCCGTCGAGGAAGCGCTCGAGCACATCGAGGTGCAGTATCTCGCCAACCGCGATCCGAATCTCCAGTTCGCGATACTGAGCGACTTCACCGACGCCCCGACCGAGCAGCGCGACGGGGACGACGCAATCGTCGGTGCGGGAAGAGCGGGAATCCACGCGCTCAACGCCAAGTATGCTACCGCCGGCACCGATGTCTTCTTCCTCTTCCACCGCCCGCGGCTCTGGAACGCAAAGCAGAACGTCTGGATGGGATGGGAGCGAAAGCGCGGCAAGCTTGCGCAGTTCAACCAGTACCTGCGCGGCGGCGCACGCAATGCGTTCACCACCATCGTCGGCGATACGCGCCGTCTCGGTGCGATCCGCTACGTCATCACGCTCGACTCGGACACGGTTCTCCCGCGCGACGCGGCGCAGATGCTGGTGGGCAGTATCGCCCACCCGCTGAACCGCGCCGAATACGATGCGCGGGTCGGACGCATTACGCGTGGGTACGGAATTCTGCAGCCCCGCGTCGGGGTTTCTCTCACCAGCGCGCACCGCTCGTACTTCGCCGCCGTTCACTCCGGACATCCGGGCGTCGATCCGTATACGACGGCCGTCTCCGACGTCTATCAGGATCTTTACGGCGAGGGAAGCTTTACCGGCAAGGGTATCTACGACGTCGACGCTTTCGAGGAAGCGACGCACGGAAAATTCCCCGAGAATACGCTGCTGAGTCACGACCTGATCGAAGGGACATACACCCGTGCCGGCCTCGCGACCGACATCGAGGTCTACGATGACTACCCGGCGCGCTACCTCACTTTCACGCGGCGCAAGCACCGGTGGATTCGCGGCGACTGGCAGCTGGTCGGCTGGCTCCGTGGCAGTGTGCCGGGTGCCGATGGCCCCGTCCAGAACCGCCTGTCGGCTATCTCCCGCTGGAAAATCCTCGACAATCTCCGCCGCAGCCTGGTGGAGATCTCGCAGATGGCGCTCCTCATCGCCGGCTGGTTCGTGCTTCCCGGCACGGCGCTCAGGTGGACGGTCGTCGTGCTGCTGGCGATCGCTTTCCCCTGGCTGTTCTCGCTGTTCGTCTCGCTGTTGCGGCCGCCGCGGGACCAGTCGTGGCTCGCCTACTACGTCGCGGTGGGTCGCGATGCGATAACCAACGCCCAGCAGTTTGCGCTTGCCGTCGTCTTCCTCCCGCACCAGGCTGTTGTATCGGCCGACGCGATCATCAGAACGTTGTACCGGCTGTTCATCAGCAGGCGAACGCTGCTCGAGTGGCAGACGGCATCCCAGGTAGAGCGCACGATGGGATCGGGCTCGCAGCTCGAGACGTGGCGGAGGATGTGGCCGGTGACGGCGCTCTCTTTCCTCCTTCTCGCTCTCGTTGCCGTTCACGAGATCGGCATTGGCGCGGTCGCACGTCCTGACGAGCGATTCGTGTTCGTGATCGGCATCCTGCCGGTGCTATTGCTCTGGTTCGCAAGCCCGAGCATCGCCTTCGCGCTGAGTCGTCCGGCGATTCTTGGCGAGATTTATCTCACCGCTGCGGAGCGGCAGGCTTCGCTTCGCTATGCGAGACTGCACTGGACGTACTTCGAGAAATTTGTCACCGAAGAGACGCAGTGGCTGGCGCCCGATAACTACCAGGAAGATCCGACGCCGATCGTCGCGATGAGAACTTCTCCGACGAACATTGGCCTGCAACTCCTGTCGACCGTTAGCGCGGTAGACCTCGGACTCATCACGCGGCCCGACATGATCGACCGCGTCGAGCGCGTCTTCCGCTCGCTGGAGCGCATGCGCCGCTATCGCGGGCACTTCTTCAACTGGTACGATCTGGCCGACCTCCACATTCTCGAGCCGGCGTACATATCGACGGTCGACAGTGGAAACTTCGCCGGACATCTGATCGCGCTCAAGCAGGCGTGTCTCGAGATGCTGAAAGCTCCCGACGCCAAAAAGGAAGAAGTGACGCGACTGAGGGCGATCGCCGAACGCGCGCACGCTTACGCGGTGGAGATGGATTTCAGGTTCCTCTTCGACGAGCGCAGGAAGCTTTTCACAATCGGCTACCACGTCGGCAGCAACACGGTAGACAACTCGTACTACGATCTGCTCGCATCCGAATCGCGGCTGGCGTCGTTCGTCGCCGTCGCAAAGGACGACGTTTCGGTGGACCACTGGTTCCGGCTCGGCCGGGCGCTCACCGCGACGGCCGGCACGAGGACGCTGCTTTCCTGGAGCGGCAGCATGTTCGAGTACCTGATGCCGGCGCTCGTCATGCAGACTTTTCCGTTCACGCTCCTCGACCAGACACACAAGGGGTGTGTGAAGCGACAGATCGCGTATGGCAACGAGCGCGGCGTGCCGTGGGGAGTGTCGGAGTCGGCGTACGCGGTGCGCGACCGCGCGCAGACCTACCAGTATCGCGGCTTCGGCGTACCCGATCTCGCCCTCAAGCGCGGCCTCAGTAAGGAGCTCGTAATCGCTCCGTACGCGACGGTGCTGGCAATGCTGGTCGAGCCCCATCAGTCGCTCAAGAACCTCGCCGTTCTCGAAGCGGAGGGCGCGCTGGGACCGTTCGGTTTCCGGGATGCGCTCGATTACACCCGTCCCGCGCCGGGATCGAAGAAGACGCTGGTCTGCACGTACATGGCTCATCACATCGGGATGAGCATCGTCGCTCTCACCAACGTGCTCGACCGGCAGATCTGGCCGCGGAGATTCCACACCGATCCGCTCGTGCGATCCGCCGAGCTGATGCTGCAGGAGCGCATCCCGCGGCGACTGACGGTGCAGGACGTCCAGGGCGACGATGTCGCGCGCGTTCCAACCGAGATGGAGAAGCCGGCTGTCCGCGAGATCGACACGCCGTTTACGCCGCAGCCCGTTGTTGCCGTGCTCGGCAACGTTCCGTACACGGTCATGGTCACGAACGCCGGCGGCGGATTCAGTCGCTACGGCAATCTCGCCATAACGCGCTGGCGGCACGACAGCACCAGGGACAACTACGGACAGTGGTGCTATGTAAAGGACCTCGGCTCGGGCAAGGTATGGTCAACGGCACACCAGCCGACTGCAACCCAGCCCCAGTGGTATAAAGTGCTGTTCGCCAGCGACCGGGTGACGTTCGCGCGCCGCGACGGCGACATCGAGACGTACACGGAAATCGCGATTGCGTCCGACGACGCGGCCGAAGTCAGGCGCGTGACGCTGACCAACCATTCGCTGCAGCCACGCGACATCGAGCTCACCAGCTATACGGAAGTGGTGCTCTCGCCCCCTGATGCGGATCGTGCGCACCCGGCATTCGGAAACCTTTTCGTGCAAACCGAGTGGCTGCAGGGCAACGCCGCGCTGCTTGCGACACGCCGGCCGCGTGCGGCGACGGAGGCGAGCATGTGGTGCGCGCACGTCGCGTCTGCGGGTCCCGAGCTGATCGGTGAGGTCACCTGCGAAACGGACCGCGCGAAGTTCGTGGGTCGAGGCAGGTCGGTGAGAAACGCGATTGCGCTCGATGAAGAAGCTGCGCTTTCGGGAACGGTCGGCGCCGTGCTCGATCCGATTTTTTCGCTCCGGGTGCGAGTGCGCGTTCCTCCTGGCTCGAGCGCCCAGGTCGCGTTCACCACCTTCGTGACAGAGGGACGGGAAAGAGCGATCGAGCTGGCCGATCTCTACCACGATCCCTACAGCGCGCGTCGTGCGCTTGACCTCTCGTGGGCGCAGGCGCAGGCGGAGCTCCGCGATCTCGGCATCGCGCCGGCTGACGCCGCGCTGTATCAGGATCTCGCCGGCCACCTGCTCTTTCCCCATCCGGGGTTCCGCCCGCCGCAGAGCGCCGTTGAGGAGAATCGCCTCGGGCAGCAGGCACTCTGGGGCCTTGGGGTGTCCGGCGACTGGCCGATACTGCTGGCGACAATCGAGACGTCAGTCGGGTTGCCGAGCGTGAGACAGCTGCTGCGCACGCACCACTACTGGCGGTTGAAGGGAATCACCTGCGATCTGGTGATCCTCAACATGCATCCCGCCACCTACATGCAGGAGCTGAGCGACCAGCTGCTGCAAACGACGCTGGCATCGAGCGAGGCGGGACTGCTCGACAGGCCGGGCGGGGTCTTCATTCGCCGCTCCGACATACTCAAGCCCGAGGACATCACGCTGCTCAAGGCGATGGCGCGGGTGCAGATAAACTGCGACGGTCTCGGCCTCGGGAATTTCCTCGAGTTCCCCGGTGTCGAGGACAGATATCCGCCCAGGCTCGACGTGATGAACCGCGACATCGTTCCGCTCGGCACGGTGCCGATTCACGCCGACGCGGCCGAATCGGGACGTGATCTCGAGGCGTTCAACGGACTCGGCGGATTCAACGCATCCAGCGAATACGAGATACGTCTCACCGGTTCCGATCTGCCGCCGGCGCCGTGGATCAACGTCGTCGGAAATCCCGCCGGTGGTTTCTTTGTCAGCGAGACGGGCAGCGGCATGTCGTGGGCGGGAAACAGCTTCTTCTACCGCCTCACTCCGTGGCACAACGATCCGGTGCGCGACCCATCGAGCGACTGCATATACCTGCGTGACGATGGGAACGGCGACCTGTGGACGGCCACGCCCGCGCCGATTCGCGAAGCGACGCCGTACACCGTTCGTCACGGCGCCGGCTATTCATCGTTCGAGCACGTGCACGCCGGGCTTAGCAGCACGCTGCGGATGGGAATGGCGGAAAAGGATCCAGTGAAGATCAGCGTTCTCACCCTCCGCAACGACGGGCCGGCGCGGAGGAAGGTGACGCTTACCTGGTACCTCGAGTGGGTGCTCGGTGTGTCGCGTGACCAGACCCAGCACCACGTGCGGACGAGCTTCGACGAGACGACGCAGTCGATGTTCGCGCGCAACTACTTCGACACGCAGTTCGCCGACACCGTGGCGTTCGCATCGATCAGCGAGAAAGTCGCCTACTACACCGCCGACCGCAGGGAATTTCTTGGCCGTAACGGATCGAATTCCAGCCCGGCCGCGCTCCAGCGCGCGGGACTGTCGGGTGCCGTGGGTGCCACGATCGATCCGTGCTGCGCGCTTCAGGTACCGTTCACGCTCGAGCCGGGCGAGACACGGGAGATCTCGATGTTGCTCGGCGCGGCGCCCGGCGAGAGTGCAGTGCGGGAGCTGATCATGCGCCACCGTGGCCCCGGCGACGCGAACATCGCGCTTGGTGCGGCGCTCCAGAGCTGGAACAGGAGACTGTCAACCGTCGCGGTGCGCACTCCGGACCGAAAATTCGACCTGATGCTCAACCGCTGGTCGCTCTACCAGACTCTTTCCTGCCGGATGTGGGGACGGTCGGCGCTATACCAGTCGAGCGGGGCGTTCGGCTTTCGCGACCAGTTGCAGGACGCAATGGCGCTCGTGTACACCGACCCACACATCGCGCGCGAGCAGATCGTGCGCGCCGCGGCGCGGCAATTCACCGAGGGAGATGTACAGCACTGGTGGCACCCGCAGAGCGGGCGGGGAGTGCGCACGCGATTCTCGGACGACCTCGTCTGGCTGCCGTACGTGCTCGCTCACTATGTGAGCGTCACCTCCGATACGGATATCCTCGATCTCGAACAGCCCTACCTGAGCATGAGACCGCTAGCGCAGGATGAGCATGAGATCTACGACCTGCCGCAGGTCGCGGAGGAGTCAGGCAGCATTTACGACCATTGCGCGCGCGCGCTCCGGCGCGCGTGCACAAAGGGTGTGCACGGGCTCCCGCTCATCGGCAGCGGTGACTGGAACGACGGCATGAACAGGGTCGGCATCGAGGGGAGGGGCGAGAGCGTCTGGCTCGCCTGGTTCCTGATCACGACGCTGCGAAAATTCTGTGTCCACGCTGATGCGCGCGGCGATAAAGCGCTGGGCGACGAACTGCGCGCGCGCGCGGAAGAGTACCGTGTCGCGGTGGAGACGTCTGCATGGGACGGTGAATGGTATCGCCGCGCGTACTTCGACGACGGCTCACCGCTGGGATCCAGCACGAGTGACGAGTGCAAGATCGATTCGATCGCGCAAAGCTGGAGTGTCATCTCGGGAGCTGGCGATCCGGAGCGCAGAAAGATGGCGATGCAGTCGCTCAACCGTCATCTCGTCAACGACGATGCGCGGCTGCTGATGCTGCTCACTCCTCCGTTCGACAAGACCACTCACGATCCCGGCTACATCCAGGGATATCTGCCGGGCGTGCGCGAGAACGGAGCGCAGTACACGCACGCCGCGCTATGGGCTGTGCTCGCGACCGCGCTCCAGGGTGACGGCGATCGCGCGTTCGAGCTCTTCCAGATGATCAATCCCATCACGCACGGCGACAGCGCGGCAGCGATCGACATCTACAAGGTCGAGCCGTACGTGGTTGCCGCCGATGTGTATACCGCGAAGGGACATCTCGGGCGCGGCGGCTGGACCTGGTACACGGGCTCGTCGAGCTGGTTGTACCGGATCGCGCTCGAGGCGATACTCGGATTCAGGAAGCGGGGAGAGACGCTGTCGATCGAGCCGTGCATTCCCGCTGCCTGGAAGCAGTACACGATCGATTATCGCCACCGGACGGCGGTTTACAGTATCTCGGTCGAGAATCCCGACGGGCTTCAGAACGGCGCCGTCGATCTCACCGTCGACGGACAACCGGTGAAGGGTCCCATCGCTCTCCTCGACGACGGCGCCCGCCACGAGGTCAGGGCTTTGCTTCGCTCCGGCGGCCGATAGGCCGCAGGTCGGCAATTGCCGGTCCGTTGACGACCTTGCCGAACGGGTCGAACCGCGAGCCGTGACATGGGCAGTCCCATGTTTTCTCGGTGTTGTTCCAGTCGACGATGCAGTAGAGGTGCGGGCAGACGGCGGAGCACTGGCTCACGATTCCGCTCTCGTCGCGGTAGACCGCGATCTTGCTCGGGCCGCGCCTGATCACCGCTCCCGTACCGGGCGGAATCTGCTCGAACGTCGCGACGTCCCCGCCGGTGAAGTGGTCCTTCATCTGCAGTCCCATATTCGCGTTCTCCTTCAGGTAGGTGCCGGCCGAGCGCAGCCTCATTCTTGAAGGATCGTACAGGCTGGTCCACGGATGCGGGCGTCCCTGCACGAGCTCGTTGAGGATGACGCCGGCGAGAGTTCCGTTGGTCATCCCGTTACCGGAGTCGCCAGTGGCGATGTAGATGTGCTCGTCGCCGCCCGGGTTCTTCCCGACGTAGCCCATGTAGTCAACGGGCTCGATTATCTGACCCGACCACGTGTACTCGACATTCTCGATCATCGGGAACCGCTTGCGCGTCCATTCTTCGAGCGAGCGGAACGGATCTGCCTTGTCATCACCCTGACCCGTCTTGTGGTCTTCCCCGCCGACGATCAGCATTTCGTGGTCCGCGCCTTCGGGGCGGTGGACGCGAACATAGTGGTACGGATCGGGCGTGTCCCAGTAGAGACCGTGCGGGACTGACCCACGCGGAATTCGCGCCCCAATCGCGTAAGTGCGGTAAGCGGCCTGCTTGCTG
>JACCRL010000216.1 GCA_013813605.1 Gemmatimonadaceae bacterium | reverse complement strand
CGCCTAAGCTGCCGAGGTAGGTAGAACAGCAGCGGTGGACGCCGCTAAATAAAAAGGCCACCGCGGAATTCGCGGCGGCCTTTTTCTCAGGAGCTCGAAAGTCTAGATGTTGTCGGGATCAGAGTTTTTCTGGCCCTTTCCGAAGTTCTTCTGGACCTTGCCCTTCAGCTGCTCGGCGTGCCCCTTGATGTGCTCGCTCTGGTTGTCCGTCTTGTCGCCGATCTCGGCACGGACCTTACCCTTCAGCTCCTTGGCGGCACCTTTAGCTTCGTTCTCGGTACCTCTTTCGTTTAGATCCTTCATTTGAAGCCTCCTGAAGATTTGCTTGTGACTGCTTGACGGTGGTCATTAATGCAAGCGATATGCCCTGCCCGGCCCCGGAACGTGTGTCGGTGGGGTATCGGGCTTGCATTGCCGCAGGCGGCGGCTGAGATTCCCGCTCCAGCCAAAGTGGCACATCAGCACTGCTAGAACCTCTTTAGGTCGCGCAAATCAGCACTAACGCAGAACCGCAGCCGGAACCGGTCGAAGTACGCCCCGCCCATGTCGAGGCCCGGCCGACCGGTCGCCGGCTGGCGACGCTAACCCTCCTCGCGCTTGGCGTCGTCTACGGGGACATCGGGACCAGCCCGCTCTACGCGCTCCGTGAGTGCTTCAAGGAAGAATACGGCCTTCAGGCGACTGAGACGAATGTCTACGGAGTGCTGTCACTGATACTGTGGTCGCTGATCGCGGTTGTCAGCATCAAGTACATCGTTTTCGTGATGCGCGCGGACAATCGCGGTGAAGGCGGGATCCTGGCGCTGGTCGCACTGTTGCTGCAGCGCACCCACCGCGATGCCGACAAGTTCAAGAAGCGGGCGATCATTTCCATTGGTCTGATCGGCGCTGCGCTGCTTTATGGCGATGGGATTATCACGCCGGCAATGTCCGTCCTCAGCGCGACGGAAGGTCTGGGAATCGTGAACCCGGCCCTCGGTCGTTTCGCCGTCCCGCTCACCGTTCTCATCGTCTTCCTGCTTTTCTTTTTCCAGAAGAAGGGGACGGCGACCGTCGGCAAGATCTTCGGCCCGATAACGTTTGTCTGGTTCATCACGATCGGACTGCTCGGTCTCGTGCAGATTTTTCGCGAGCCGCGTGTCCTGCTGGCGGCCAATCCCTGGTACGGCGTTCAGTTCTTTGCGCATAACGGCTTCCACGCTTTCGTTGTGCTCGGTGCGGTGGTCCTGGCCGTCACCGGGGCTGAAGCGCTTTATGCCGACATGGGGCATTTTGGAAAGCGCTCGATCCGACTCGCCTGGTTCGGGCTTGTCTTCCCGAGCCTCATTCTCAACTACTTCGGGCAGGGCGGACTGATTCTTCATGATCCGGCCGCGGCCGCGAACCCGTTCTACCTTCTCGCGCCCCGGATGCTGCTGTATCCGCTGATCGCGCTGGCGACGATGGCGGCGATAATTGCTTCGCAGGCGATGATCTCGGGTGCGTTTTCGCTGACGCACCAGTGCGTGCAGCTCGGATACAGCCCGCGTGTGACCATCGTACACACATCGAAGCAGGAAGCGGGACAGATCTATATCCCCGAGGTGAACAACGCGCTGATGATCGGCTGCCTGATCATCGTACTGAGCTTCCGATCGTCGACGGCCCTCGGCGCCGCCTACGGAATCGCGGTGACGGGCACGTTCCTGATGACGACACTGCTCCTTTTTGCCATGGCGCGGTCATGGTGGGGGTGGAGCCTGCCGAAGACGCTCCTCATCGTGCTTCCCTTCTTCATCATCGACGCGTCGTTTTTCGGTGCGAATGCTTTGAAGATCGGTCACGGCGGATGGGTGCCTCTCACTGTCGGGGCATTCATATTCCTGCTTATGACGACCTGGAACAGGGGCCGCGAGATCGTGCAAGACATCCTGCGCAAGGGGATGCTCCCGATCGAGCTCTTTCTCGACGATCTCGCTAACCGCAAACCAGCGCGAGTGCCGGGCATGGCCGTATTTATGACGCGCTGGCCCGACGGGGCGCCCGTGGTGCTGCTTCACCACCTCAAGCACAACAAGGTGCTGCACGAAAAGGTGGTGCTGCTTTCGATTCTGTCGGAAGAGGTTCCCGATATTCCCGATGCCGGGCGAATTAAGGTCGAGCCGCTGAGAGAGGGTTTTTACCGGATCACCGCGCGCTACGGCTTCATGGAATCGACGGACGTCCCAGGTATCATTGAGCGCTGCAAGCACGCCGGCGTCGATGCGAGGCCGCTCGATACGTCGTACTACCTCGGACGCGAGCAGCTGATTGCAAAGGATGCGTCGAAAATGTGGCTGTGGCGCAAGAAGCTTTTCATCTTCATGTCCAAGAACTCCCGCTCCGCGACCGCCTTCTACAAC
>JACCRL010000194.1 GCA_013813605.1 Gemmatimonadaceae bacterium | reverse complement strand
GGCATGACCCGCCCAGGATACATCGTGCGATTCGGCAGCGGGATACGTCACATGACGTAGACGAAGGTGCCGATCACATAGGTGGGGTGCCAGATGGGACGCCCTTGGCGAATCCGTTGTGCGCATCGCTCGAGGCCAGGACTGCTCTCCCGCGATTACCTCGGTTCACCCGCCCCCGCTCGGTACAGCGAGCGAATGCGTTGCGCGCGAAACACGTAACCGGGCTTCCCCTCGATCTTCCAGACCACGTTTCCCGCCGCGTCGTACTCTTCCACGCTGCCGCCGCTGCCGTACGACACGAGGGTGCGACCGCCGGGCAGGTTCTGAGTGGTGCCGCCGGTTTGCGCAACGGCACCCGTGGATGAAGCGTACGATGCGCTCAGTCGCACGGTGCGGCGCACCTCATCGTACTCGTAGCGCTCGGCGCGGCTGGCGAGCGGATCGCCGAGATTGTCGAGCAGCAGCAACCGTCCCGCGCCCGTCGCGCGAACTCCGTGCTGCCGGGAGAACGCCGGCGCGGCGGTGTTTTCGAACGTGAACTGATTGCGTGATCCACCCATGCGCCAAACGACGGCGCCGGTTCGCGTGTTGATCTTCGTGACTTCGCTAAGATTGCGGAACGACACGAGCAGATTTCCGGCGCTGTCCAGGTCGAGGGCGTTGCCGTGCGTCCAGTTAATTACGCCGCCTGCCTGGTCTCCCGGCTGGATCGCCTGCAGATCGAGCTGAAAGTGGTCGAACGGCGTCCAGTCAAACAAAACGTCACCGGTCGCACTGAGATGCTGGACGGCGGTGCCCATGACGGTCGCCTGCGAGGAGCCGCCTGCAGCCGAAAGATTGACCGTCCGGACTTCGTCGCACAGCAGCCAGTATGAGCCGTCGGGCTCAGCCAGCATCTCGTGAAACCGCGACTGCAGACCGCGCGCGCAGCCGAGTGTGCGCGTGACATTGCCAAGCAGATCGATCTCCACCCACCGGGCGACTTCACCCGCTGTCGCTGGTGTCGGTCGGGCCACATAGCGACCATTCGGCTGGGCCTGAAAGTTCAGGCCGGGCCCGTTCGGAAAGCGGTGATACCACACCACGCGACCGGCATTGTCGATCACGAGACCGTACTTGCCGGCACCAAATACAACGTAGCCAGGCGAAGGAGCCGGGCCGGCGGCGGTATATGCTGGCAGATCCGCGGGGAGCGTGTCGGTCGCAAACCGAAGCACGGCACCGACGCTTTCCGCGCAGCGATTGAACGCCACCACCTGCACGCTGTAGTCTGCCGCGGAAAACAGCCCGAACAGCGGTATGAGCGCAGCCGAATCACCGCTCGCCGCGACCGCCGGCGTGACGCTGTCCATGCGTTCGCCAACGCGCCCGAAGCGCAACGCGACGCTGTCCGCCGCGCGCACTGCGGTTGCGACAGTGGCACTGAGCACGTTGTTCCTGTTGAAGTTGACAGTGCTCCCAATCACCTCCGGCGTCGCACAGGGCGTGGGCTCGACAGGACCATCGCATCCGAGAGCCCAGCTGCTGCCGACGAGCAGCGCCGCCAGCGCTGCTTTACGGGCGTAAGGCGGGCGCACGGTGGGCTCCTGTTGTCAGTCTTCTGAGGTTGGATCCATCGGCGGCGATGGTGAACAGGCCGTCGCGGCGGACAAAAATCAGCTTCGATCCATCTGCGGACCAGGCAGGAGAACCGCCACTGGTCAGTTGTGTGATGTCGGTGCCCACCGGCGTCATCAATGCGATCTCCTGGCCGGTGAACCGATTCGTCGCGAAGGCGATTCTCTTGCCATCGGGGCTCCAGGCCGGGCTGTCATCGAGAGCGTTATCGCTCGTCAGCCGCGCGAAGCCGGTTCCGTCCCTGTTGATTGCGCAGATCTCGTTGAGGCCGGCAGCGATCTCGCACCCAAAGACGATGCGCTTGCTATCGGACGACCAACTCGGGTGCTGTGGGAATCTAATATTCGGGTCGCTGAGCTGTACAGCCGCCGAACCGTTCAGTCCCGCGAAGTGGAGCGTCACACCACCATTTTCGGTTCGCGTGAACGCGATGAATTTTCCGTCGGGGCTCCAGGACGGCTCCTCACCGCCCTTGCCGTTTTCCAGGGCGGTCACGGTGCGCGTGTCCGGGTCTATGCTTGCCAGCCCCCCGCTGCAGGAATCGCCATAGTAAGAGTCTAAGTAGCAAATCTTATTGGAGAATAGGAGCCTGGTGCCGTCGGGAGACCACGCTGGAGATCGTCCCTGCACGAGTGGTAAGATCTGCGCTCCGTTTTCGTCAGCAACAAAGATCCAGTCGAGGGTCAAGAAGGTGTCCACAAACGCGAGATGCTTATCCGTGCGGACGCAGGTGACATCGAACGCGACCCGAGTGACGGCGCGCTGCGATACCGTGATCGAAGCGGAGTTCCCGCCCACGGCGTTGCAGTTCACAGGAAGAACCAGCGCGACGGTATGACTGCCAGGGCTGAGACGAGTCACTCTAGCAGACCCATTGGCGTTGACGTAGCTGGCACTGGTCCCTAAGCGCACAGCGAAGGCGGGGGGGTAGTCAATGCCTGTACTCTGCGCCGCGATCTCGATCCCCGTTGCCTCGCAAACCACGGCAAAGGCGGCTACCGCGGTGCCAGCCGAGGGTACTGTGATCGAGAGAGGGTGGGTGCCGGCAACGCTACAGTTGTCAGCAACCCCTTCCAATGTCAGGACATGCGTCCCGGCCTTTACACCGGCGAGCTGGACAGTTACACCCGGGCGATCGACCCGGTGTCGCCGCTCCGAACCGACAACGAGCTGATAGCCATCATCGTCGGGATCACCTCCCGTCGTGGTGATCGCGACAACGAGGTTGCCGACCTGCGGTTCTGGCGCAGAAATGGGGTCGTCGCTGCACGACATCACCAATATTGCCACGACGAGGCCAGCGATAGCGCGCGTTTGGATATGCATGCGTCCTGAACGGAAGTATTTCCGTGCGGATGCGATAATTGATTTCATTGTCTTTTCATCTCCGTATGGGATTTGTTACGGCCGCCAGGCCGGCGCACGGTGCCGTCCTGTTGTAAGTCTCGTGAGATTGGAGCCGTCGGCACCGATGGTGAAGAGGCCGTCGTTCCTCGCGAACACCAGCTTCGAGCCAT
>JACCRL010000191.1 GCA_013813605.1 Gemmatimonadaceae bacterium | reverse complement strand
GCACGACCTGATGCATGTGGCAAGCCGTCATTACGCATTCGAGGGGCGCTGCTTCGTGCTCGCCGCCGGCGCATTGATGCGTGCGTCGTCGCTGCCCCCCGAGCTCGAGGCGCACCCGGATCGTGTCACCTCGCCGGATCAGCTGGTGTTGCGCGGCGGAAGCGCGATCATCGGCCCAGATGGCCGCTACATCCTCGAGCCGGTGTACGACGAGCCTCGGCTACTCGTGGCGGAGCTCGATCTCCGGCGAATTCGCGAGGAGAGCATGACGCTCGACGTGACCGGACATTATCATCGCGCCGAGCTCTTCGACTTTCAGGCGCGTCGCAGCGGCCGCCGCGCGGCCGGCCGAGGATGACCGGCCCCGTCATCGGTGAACCGCGCACGAACCCGATCGCATGTCATTGCAATACTTGAAGGATGCCGCCGCAGAAGGTGATCGCGAAAAGCTCATCCGCTACGTGCGCCTCCACTTCGGTGATGGCAACGAAGAGACCGGCCGCGCCGAGATCGACAAGGGGTGGATGCAGGCCCTCGAGTTGCTGCTCGACGTGCCAGCCACCGAGCGCGAGTTCATCCTCGACACGGTGCGCACGAAAGACCCGGCGACCCTGGCCCATCTGTATTTTCAATTGCACTTCTACTTCGTTCAGCGCTCCGGAGCGTGGATTCATGACGGCAACCTCTGACGGCGACGTGAGATCGGCACCCGCCGGCGTACCACAGCTCCGCCCCGGCCTCTGGGCGACGGTGAACGAGCGTTACCCAGGGTCGATGATCACTCGCGATCCGGTCGCGTTGGCACCGTTGCGCATGCCGCTCTCGGAGTGTCGCGTCACCTTCATCAGCACCTCCGGGGTGCAGCCAAAGGGGTCGCTCCCCTTCGACACCGTGCATCCGGTCGGCGATTACACCTTTCGGCGCGTGTCGTCCAATTCACGCGTCGATGATCTCGAGATCCACCAACTCAAGTACCCCACGGCGGGCGCCAACCGCGATCTCAACGTGATCTTCCCTATCGAGCGTCTTCAGGAGCTTGCCGCGGAGGGAGTAATTGGTGGATTGACGGAGCACTTCTTCACGTTCATTGGCTACAACATGGACCCGGAGCGGTTGGAGCGGACGCTCGCGGAGGACATCGCGGCGGCAGTGTCGGACGAAGGTGCCGACATCGCACTCGCCGCGCCTGCCTGACCCATCTGCCATCAGAGCATCGCGCTCGTGCAGCGCGCCGTCGAACGCCGAGGAATTCCGACCGTCTCGCCCACCGTGGCTCGAGATGTCACCGAGCATGCCAAACCGCCCCGTGCGGTCTTTCTTCCATTTATGATGGGACATCACTTTGGCGTCCCCTTTCATCGCGAGCTGCAACGGCACATCGTGCTGGAGTGTCTCGACCACCTCGCGCACGCGCGCGCCAGCGGAGAAATTAGGACGCTGCCACTCTCTTGGCCGCAGGCGCGCCGAGAAGGGATCGAGATCGAGCGCGCACTCCTGTAGCTCACGTCCGTGACGAATTCGTTATCCGCCGGGAAAGAGTCGCGTACGCAGGAAGGTTTGATTTACCTCTCATCCCGATGCGAACTTGTGCTTCACTGTACAACACGGGCCTGAATCAGCGCCCGTGTTGTGTAGGTGACATGGTTGGCCGAAGTCGATCCGCAATAGCTAGTTGGGCGGGCGATCCGCATCCACAGTTCCACCCATCGGGGGTGTAAAGATGAGTCTTTCGGTGTAGGGGGCCGGCCTGCCGGCTTTCATCAGCATGACCTGCGCGCCATACATCTTGCGCGCGTCATCGACCGAGCGTTTACCCGTCGCGATCTCATAGGCGAGGTTAACAGCGAGGAAGTTGGCGCCTTCCTTGTCGCATCTGGCGGAGATCTCACCGTTGGTGCGCTCGACTACGATGCTGCCGTCGTACATCGCGAGATCGTCGTACTTGTCAAGCGGAGTCCTGTAGTCGATCCACTGCTGCATTACATCCGTGTGGGGACCGGGAAACTGGTGGTTGACCTCGTAGTTGTACACGACCGTGCGCTTCCACTGGCCTGTCTTTCCCCACATTGCCATATGCTCATTCATGTGCATCGGCTTGCCGTACTTCTTCGTCATGTACATCGTGGCTTCCTTTGACGCCTTCGGCCAGCTCCTCATCATCTTCTCCATCTGAGCCATGCTCATACCGCCCGTCTTCATCTTCATTCCCATTTCCTGGGCGCCCGAGCTCGGTGCTGACAAGACTATTCCTGCGAGGACCGCAGGCATCATCAAGCGTCGCATTCGGAAGGTTGCTGGCATTGTTCATCTCCTGAAAGTTGTGATTCGGATCGCGCGTGATTTCACCGGACGGCTCAATTCACACACATGCTGGAAAAAGTCGCGTTCAGTGTAGCGCTGACACCTTTTCTAAGTCATTACCAATGCATTTGCCGAGCCACTTTGGAGTGTGTAGCAGAGCCGTCGCGAACAATCCGCATCAGTCTGCCCGAATCCGATTAACTGATGCAGCTACAAGGGATTTCTGAAGTTGGTCATCTCGTTAGGCCGTGTGCGCGATGGAACCGGCCCGGAGTGCAGCCCGGAGTCTCACCCGAGCGCGCCAGGCACCAACGATGTAAGTAAGGCTCGTCGCGAGAGCGACGAGGGAGAACACCGCGTACCGGGGTGGTGGCGACGCGCTGCCCCGCCACAGGGCCAGCAGCTCGGGCGCGAGCGCGAGCCCGCGCGCGGCGTAGATCGCGCCAATCAACCACAAGCCGAGCGACAGCAACGGCGGCCGGCGGACGAGCCCTGCTCCCGCGAAAGCATACCAGCTCCACACGCCAAACAGGAGCGCGAGCCCCGCCGTGAGGAGCGCAGGCACCGGTGAGCCGGCAGCAGCCAGGGGGCGTCACCCACGCACTCGCGCGCGTAGCGACCATGGGCGTCCACTACGACATCGCCGCAGATTCGGAACTCGTCAAGTTCGCCAGGACGAGCAGTGGCGCGACGCTCCAGAGA
>JACCRL010000183.1 GCA_013813605.1 Gemmatimonadaceae bacterium | reverse complement strand
GCGCGGAGCTGACCCTGCTCTCCGACAAGACGGGTCAGATCGAGGGCGTCAACAAGGGGGCAAAAGGCCGCGCTTTCACGATCGATGCCGAGGTGGGTCAGGCTAATCCGCGCGATTTTGACGCGCTGGTGCTTCCGGGCGGGAAAACCAGTCCTGAAAAACTGCGCCGGAATTCCGATGCGGTGGCGTTCGTGCGCGGTTTTATGGAGGCGGACAAGCCGGTGGCCGCAATCTGTCACGGGCCGCTGCTGCTCGTCGAGGCGGACGCCGTGAAGGGCAGGACGCTCACGTCGACAGCTTCGATCGAGGGCGAGATAAGGAATGCCGGCGGGTCGTGGGTAGACAAGCAGGTGCAGCTTGACCAGAAGCTTCTCACAAGCCGCAAACCGGAGGACTTGCCCGCGTTCTGCGCGCAGCTCGTCGGCCTGCTCGGAACGGCAATGGATGAGCGGCGCCTCGATAAAATGGTGGAGCAGAGCTTCCCAGCGAGCGACCCGCTGCCTGGCCCGATCTCGATTGGCGGCTGAGCTTGAGCCGGTACCGTGCTTTACATTGCAAAGTACTTGACAGTCCTGCCAACTCTGCCTAGTTTCCGGCCATGGCCTCCGTAACACCACTTCACCGACCACCGCCGCGGGTGGCAGAGCCGCCAGCCTTGCACGTGCGGGCGATGGATAACCTCGCCTTCATTCGTGACACGATGGAGGCCGCGGGATCGTTCACCGCGGTGTCGGGGTGGGGGATGGTGGCGGTCGGAATCATTGCCGCCCTCGCTGCGCCACTTGCCGCCGCACAGCCGGCGTTTTCACGCTCCCTGTACGTTTGGGTGGCCGCGGCGGTACTCGCGCCCGTGGTGTCGCTATGGGCAATCGTGCGCAAGGCACGCAACGCTCGCATGCCGCTCCTCTCCGGACCGGCGCGAAAGTTTGTGCTCAGCTTCTCGCCGCCGATGGTGGTCGGCGCCCTCCTGACGATCGTTCTATACCGCGCCGGGCTCGTGCAGGCGATACCGGGCGTATGGATGCTGCTCTACGGAACCGCTGTCGTTGCCGGCGGCGCGTTCTCGGTGAAAGCGGTGCCCGTGATGGGAGTCTGCTTCATGCTCGCTGGCGCAATCGCCGTGTTCGCGCCGGTATCGTGGCACAATTGGCTGATGGCGGTTGCCTTCGGCGGCCTCCACGTCGGTTTCGGTATCCTGATCGCGCGGAGGCACGGTGGCTAAGCCGGCGCGCGACGACAGCCGGCCGTCGGGGGGAGATTTGCGCAGCCTCCGCTCGAAGGGCGAGGGCAAGCAGGCCGCCGGGCGGGCGGATGCCCTCGACCGCCTGATTCACGAGCGCCTGCGCCTAGGCATCGTCAGCGCGCTGGCGGTGAACGACACGCTCAGCTTCAGCGATCTCAAGAAGCTGATGAAGACGACGGACGGCAACCTGAGCGTCCACGCGCGGAAGCTCGAGGAAGCTGACTACATCGCGTGCACCAAGTCGTTCGAGGGACGGATGCCGCGCACCGAGTACAAGCTGACTCCGTCCGGCCGCCGCGCGCTCGAGCGCTATCTGGACCACATGGAGGCGCTCATCCGCGCCACGCGGGAGCGCTGACCGTGCCTCAGTCGCACCATCCGGCAAAGCCGCAGCACATGCGGCCGCCACAGCAGTCGGCGGCCGAGAGCGGGATCCACGTCGCGATCATCATGGATGGCAATGGGCGCTGGGCGACATCGCGCGGGCGCCCGCGCACGGCGGGTCACATCGCCGGTGCGCGCGTGGTGAAGAAGATCGTCGAGGCCGCTCCCGACTTCGGCATCGGCATGCTCACGCTCTACGCATTCTCGGCCGACAACTGGGCGCGTCCCTCACGTGAAGTCGCGCTGCTGATGAAGCTTTTCCGCCGCTACCTGGTATCTGAAGTGGAGCGCTGCGTCACCAACGATGTGCGCATGCGCATTATCGGCCGCCGTGACAGAATTCCCGCCGAGCTGCTGCGCGCTATAGTGTCCGCCGAGGAAGCGACGCGGCACGGTCGCAAGCTCGACCTGCGAATCGCGGTGGACTACTCCGCCCGCGACTCGATGGTGCGCGCCGCGGAGAGCCTGCGCGACAAGGAGTCGATCACCCGCGAGGAGCTGGCGGGGGCAATGGGACGCGTGAACCACTGGTATGGCGAGGCGCGCGACGTGGATCTCCTCATTCGCACCGGAGGCGAGCAGCGCCTGAGCGATTTCCTTCTCTGGGAGTGCGCGTACGCCGAGCTTTATTTCACGGAGCGGCGGTGGCCCGAGTTTACCGCCGCGGACCTGCAGCAGGCTGCCAGCGAGTTCCATTCGCGCGAGCGTCGCTACGGGACCGTTCCCGCCGCTGCCGCGGGCTAGCTACCTCCGGCTAGCTCCGCAGGCGATCACCGTGGTCCCGCTACTGTCGGACTACCGCGAACCTTCCCGCCTGACTGCTCTCCTCGACTGACGCTGCTCGGAGACGCTCGTATAAACGCTGGTTACGAACTGCTGCGGGTTGATGAATCCCTTGCCCCACTGCGCGTCGTAGTCCGCAAGCGGTTTCGCCGCGACAATCTGAGCGAGCGTGAGTCGTTGGGTTATCAGTCTCGTCACCCGCGTTCTTGCAGCGACGAGGACATCGCGGTAGCGCACGAGGTCGGCGCGAGAGGCGAGCGGCCCATGCCCCGGAATGAAACGGGTCGTCGCGTTGCCATTGGCGAGCGCCGCGTTTACCGCGGCGATCATTCCATCGATTGACCCGCCGGTGGCCAGGTCGATGAAGGGGTACATCCCGTTGAAGAAAGTATCACCGAGGTGCATCACGTTTGCCCTGCCGAAGGATACGATCGCGTCGCCATCGGTATGGGCATTCCGGACGTGGAGCGCTCGGATGGTTTCGCCGTTGATGTGGAAGGTCACCGTATCGGAGAACGTGACAACCGGGAGTGCGGCGCTGGGCGACGCAGGAACGCGCTGGTTGAACGCAGTGATGAACTGCTCGGCGCTCATCCGCCGCCGCACGTTGTCGTGTGCAACGACTATCGAGCCCGATGCGGCCATCGCCTCGTTGCCGCCGGTGTGATCGCCGTGCCAGTGGGTGTTCAGGACGAATCGC
>JACCRL010000160.1 GCA_013813605.1 Gemmatimonadaceae bacterium | reverse complement strand
GGGAGTTTCGATGGCGGCGGGGGCGAGTCTCTCACTGTTCAAGTCTTCCAACCGGAAGAAGGAAGCATGGCAGCTGATGGAGTATCTGTCGCGGCCGTCGGTGCAGCTCGAGTTCTACCGTCTCACGGGTGATCTCCCGCCCCGTAAGACGGCATGGCAGGACACGGCACTCTCGAACAACAAGTACACGAAAGCATTTCGCGATCAGCTCGACCGCGTCGCGCCGCTGCCGCAGGTGCCGGAGTGGGAAGAGATCGCCACCAGCATCTTCGAGCACGGCGAGCGCGCCATACGCGGCGCTGCGACGACCGACCAGACGCTTACTGCCCTCGACCGCGATGTCGATGCGATGCTCGAGAAGCGGCGGTACCTGCTCTCGCTCGACGCGCCGGCGGGGAAGACGGGAAAGTGACCTCCGGTATCGTCCAGGCTCCCGCTCCGGCCCCCGTGGCGGCGGCAAAGTCCGGGCGCGGTGCAGGTGGCCGCATGCCTTCCGATGTCGGTAAGGCGGCGTGGCTGTTCCTCGCGCCGGCGCTGATTCTCATCTTCATCTTTTTCTTCCTCCCGGTGCTGGCGTCACTGGTGCTCAGCGTCACCGACTTCGACATCTACGCGATCGCGAATCCGCCGACGACGCGGTTCGTCGGACTCGATAACTACGCGAAGCTGCTGCGCACGCCGGAGTTCTGGTCGGCGCTCAGGAATACCTTCTACTTCGCGTTCGTCGGCGGACCGCTCACCATCGCGATGTCGCTTGCGACCGCGCTCCTGCTGAACGCGAAGCTGGTGCGGTTCAAGAGCTTCTTCCGCACGATCTATTTCCTGCCGTTCGTGACGACGCTCGTCGCGGTCGCGATCGTCTGGCGCTACTTGTTGCACACCCGCTACGGGCTCCTCAACTTCGGGCTCGGCAAGTTCGGCATCGGTCCCATCGACTGGCTCGGCGACCCCAACTGGGCGATGCCGGCGATCATCATGATGTCGGTGTGGAAGAACTTCGGCTACAACATGCTGATCTTCATCGCCGGGCTGCAGAGCATCCCGCAGGACCTGTACGACGCTGCCGAGATCGACGGCGCGGGGCCGGTGCGCAGATTCTTCGCCGTGACACTGCCGCTGCTGGGTCCGACGCTGCTGTTTGTCGGAGTCATCACGATGATCGGCTACTTCCAGCTGTTCGCCGAGCCTTATGTGATGACGCAGGGCGGGCCGCTGCGTAGCACGACGAGCGTTGTGCTGCTCATGTACGAGGAAGGCTTCAGGTGGTGGCGGATGGGGTACGCGGCGGCGATTGCCTTCGTACTCTTCATCGTGATTCTGATCGCGACGCTGATCCAGTTCCGTCTGCAGAAGGACCGGACCTAGCCGATGTCGCGCACGAACGTTCGCTTCGACGATACGGTGTCGCGGGCGCCAGCTCCGGGGCGCGATTCCGCCGCCACTCGCCGCCTCGCGTCGAAGATCATGCTGTACGTGTTGCTGGTCATCGGCGCGTTGATCGCGCTCACGCCGATGCTGTGGATGCTTTCCGCGTCGCTGATGCCGACGGGCGAGGCGAGCGCGTACCCGCCTCGCTTCTTACCGAGCCGGGTGACGTTCTCGCATTACGGGCAGCTGTTCACGCGGTTGAACCTCGGGCGTTACCTGGCTAACAGCGCGTTCATCGCGTTCACGGTCACGGCCATTTCGCTGGTGATCAACTCGATGGCGGGGTACGCGTTCGCCAAGCTGAGGTTCAAGGGGCGCGACCGGACGTTCAGGCTGCTGTCGCTCGGGCTTGTGCTGCCGGTTCAGGTGGCGATGCTGCCGCTCTTTCTGCTGATGAAGAACATGAACCTGATCAATACATACTGGGGCGTAATTATCCCGGGCATGGCCAGCATCTTCGGAATCTTTCTCATCCGGCAATACGCGCTCTCTATTCCTGATGACATGCTCGACGCGGCGCGTATCGACGGCGCATCGGAGCTGCGCATCTACTGGTCGGTGGTCGTACCGGGGATCCTTCCCATCCTTGCGACGCTGGCGATCTGGACCTTTCTCGCGACCTGGAACGACTTCATGTGGCCGCTCATCGTCCTGAGCGATGAGTCGCACTACACGCTGCCAGTGGCGCTCGCGAATCTGTCGGGCGAGCACGTGCAGGACACCGAGCTGATGATGGCGGGATCTGTCTTGACCGTGATTCCTGTGCTGGCGGTGTTTCTGTTTTTGCAGAGGTACTACATACAGGGTGTGATGGCGGGGAGCGTCAAGGGATGATGCCGTTTATTCTGGGATCGCGGCGCTTCGGCTTGCTATCTGGAGGACTGAAGCAGGGAGCTGAAAGCTTTGTCCGCTTGGAGCTATTTAGCTCTTCCGTCGGAGTCTGGGCCTTTGCATGGAAGGGGGTGATGCGGTTTCGAATGGCTGTTGGGTGCCTGGTGCTTTGTCCGTTTGCGCTGTCTGGGCAGCAGGTGGCGTCGACTCGAAACGCCAACGTCGTCATTGATGACTTTGAGAGTGTGTCTGCGTGGAGCTCGGCGCCTGCTGATGGCGTCGAGGTCTCCGTGCACCAGGACAACGGGCTGCACGGGAAGGCCCTGCGCATCGATTTTGATTTTCACGGACACGGTGGCTATGCGGTGGTGAAGCGCGCGGTCGATCTCACACTGCCCGCCAACTACGAGTTTTCCTTTGCCATTCGTGGCGCGGCGCCCAACAACACGCTCGAGTTCAAGCTCGTTGATCCGTCGGGGGAGAATGTCTGGTGGTCGAATACCGTGGACTATGCGTTCCCGCGCGAGTGGACCACGTACCGGCGCAAGAAGCGGCAGATCTCCTTTGCGTGGGGGCCGGTTGGAGGCGGCGACATGAAGCGCGTTGCCTCGATCGAGCTGGCGATAACGGCGGGATCGGGCGGGAAGGGGAGCGTTTGGCTCGACGACCTGACGCTGACCCCGCTCGAGCTCGACCGTCCCTACGACCTGACGCCACGCGTCACGCGCAGTGCCGACTCGTACGACATCGATTTCCTGAAGCGCCGCGAGTTCGGCGCACTCACCGTCGACTGGCCGCCGCTGCAGCGAGCTGTCGATTACGACGTCCTGGGCTCTACTGACGGGACGCTGTGGCAGACTCTCTACCGCGTGCGTAAGACCCGCGCCACGACGTGGCTGTCTTCCTCCCGCAGTCTCGCCCGCGACTATGTGTGGATCCCGGAGACCGACGCGCGCTACCTTCGCCTGCGCCAGGTCTCGAGGTCCGGTGTCGGTCCTGGTTCGATGTCCGCGGTCCGCGACGTGAGCGTCAAGCCGCTCGACTGGGCGCCGACGAAGAATGACATGCTCCTCCGCATCGCCGGCGATGCCTCGCGTACTGGTGCGCCCAGAGGCAGCTATCCGAAGTACCTCACCAACCAGCAGTCCTACTGGACGGTGATCGGCGCCGACGGCGACAGCGCCGAGGGACTTATCAATGAAGAGGGGATGATCGAGGTCGGGCGCGGCCAGTTCTCGGTCGAGCCCTTCCTGTTCGACGACGGCAAGCTGATCACGTGGGCCGATGCGCAAACCTCCGTGCTCGCCGAGCCCGAAGCACTGCCGCTGCCACGCGTGAAGTGGAGCACGCGCGATGTCGACCTGGTGGTAAGCGCATTTGCGAACGCGTCCAGCGGCGCCCGCCGGCGGTCGGTGATGTTCGCGCGATATCGCGTCACCAACAAATCGGCGGCGCGGCGGCGGGTGAGGCTTTACCTCGTCATTCGCCCGCTGCAGGTGAATCCGCCCTGGCAGTTCCTGAATGGGGCGGGCGGGG
>JACCRL010000056.1 GCA_013813605.1 Gemmatimonadaceae bacterium | reverse complement strand
CTCAGACATTCGAAAACTTCGCGCAGAAGCGGTTTCACGCTCGCCGAAGTTCTGGTTACGCTCGCAATCATCGCCATTCTTGCGGCGGTGCTTTTGCCGGCGCTGAACAGCCAGGTCGGCAAGGGTGAATCAGGCCGCGTTGTGTCCGACCTCGGCGCCATCCAGAGCGCAGTGAATGGCTTCGTCGCCGATGTCCACCGCTATCCCCGCACGCCGGCACAGCTGACGACCAAGCCGCTGACCACTGACCTCGACATCAACAGCGCCGCCTACAACACCCTCGCCAACAAGTGGAAGGGCCCGTACCTGAGCAAGGTCGCGAGCTCGACTGGCATGGGCGGCTCAATCTCCCCTTCGTTTGTCTCGCTGGCCGATGGCGGCAGCAACTACCTCACGGTGGTGCTCACCGGCATCCCCACCGCGGATTTCAACAGCCTCGACGAAATCCTCGATGAGGGTAACACCGGACTCACCACAGGCTCGCTGCGCCAGGTTCCGGCTTCAACGACAATCAACTACCTGGCCGTTCCGATTCAGTAGGCCTGGCGGCATGAAAAAAAGGGCGGGACTCGAAAGAGTCCCGCCCTTTTTTTTGCGCCCTTCCATCAGTCGCTATTTGACGGTCATTGTCCGCGCCTTGACCACCCAGTGCGCCAGTTCGGGCGTGATGTCGAACCGTGAGCGGAGCGTCGTCTCGCTCGCGTAGTTCACGTTCACGGGCAGGTCGTAGAACACCGGCTTGGCCCACGGCGCGCGCGGCGCCGTGCCGCCCACCGTCAGCCCCGCCTGGTCGATCACCGCTTTGAGCGCATCGATCGCCGGAACGTCCTGGAAGCGCACGCTCACCTTGCCGCGTACATCCGGGCCCATCACGAGGTTGACTCCCGCCGCGCTGGCAAGGAGCGGCAGCAGCTCGCGGATGTCGGTGTTCGTCGAGGTGATGGTGATGCGGCCGCCCTGGCTCTGCACCGGAACGACTGCCGCGTCAACCGTGGACTCGATCGGCAGCGGCGGCAGCTCACGCATTGGAACGGGGGGCGGAGAGCGGCGCGGCGCAGGTGCGGGCGCCGGCTGTACCATGCAGCCCGCACACGCGAGCGCCACACCGGCCGCAATCCGGCGTCCTGATTTCGACCTGTAGTTTTCTTTCATTACTGCGTCCTCAGTGTCACGAGATGTTGTCGCACCTGCTGCTGCAGCGGTGCGAGCTGCGGGCCGGCCGTCGCGAGGAAGAGATCGTACTGCCTGATCGCCCCCTGCCGGTCGCCGAGCTTTTCCAGCGATCCCGCCAGCGCGTAGTGTGGCTCGGGGGCCAGCGGATTCGCCCTCACCGCCTCCTCCAGAAGCAGGCGCGCATCGCCGTGCATCCCGGCCGCCTGGTACTGAATGGCGAGATTCACCTTTGTCGCCGCATTAGCCGGATCGATTACAAGCGCCTGCTGGAACGCGGCAGTCGCTTCCTTGGTGCGCCCACGTGCGTTCAGCAGCGCGCCAAGATTGCTCCATGCCGCGGCAAGTCGGGGGCTCAGGGCGATTGCGCGACGGTACGACTGTTCGGCGCGATCGAGCTCGCCAGACGCCTTGTAGAGCGTCCCCACATTGTTGTGCAGCTCGGCGTTGTTCGGGCTCCTTGCCAGCGCGCGGTTGTAAAGGTCCCGCGCCAGGCTCATGTCGCCACGCCTCTGCGCCGCAAGCGCTTCCTGAAACAGTGGATCTGGATCACGGTTGACCGGGCCCTCCATCGTGATGCGAAGCGTGCCCGCCGGACGCTTGACCGCCGCGGTGGGCGCGGGCGCCGGCGCCGGTGCAACGGCGCTCACCGCGATTGGTGCGCCCGGCCCGGATCCGATGACAATCTCTTCGTCGGATAACGGCTCGGCAGGTGCCCGCTCGGGCGCCTGTCGCGGCACGATCACCGCTGCCGATCTTGCGGGGTAGGACGAAGCCTGCGGCGAATTATCGCTGAAGCTATCGTCGGACCGCGTGAGCGGCGGCGCCGCCTGGGAGAACGGTGTTTCACTGTCAGCTGCCTGCGAGGTCGACGGGATAATCACTGGCTCGCTGATCGTTGGAGCGGCGATCGGTGAAGGCGTCGGTCCCGGGCTCGCCGTCGTTGCCGGCGTCGAAGTGGATACGAGCAGGGCAACGAGCGCGGCGACCAGTCCCAGCGCGCCAAGTCCAATCAGCCCATAAGTGACCGCGCGAGGCATTCCCGCTCGCCTCTTGCTCGATTTCTGCGAGTACGCAAAGAACCCGCGCTGCTCGGGCGACATCCTTGGTCGCGGCGGCAGCTGCTGGGACTTTTCGAGCTGCGCCGCCTTGAGCGCGTCTGCGATCAGGCTCACGGCATTATCCGCGGAAGAATGAGCGAGCCGGCGCGGTAAAGAACTACCGCCGTTGCGCCACCGGCGATTGCGGCTGCGGCGCCTACACCAAGCGCGATTCTGGCGGCGAGTCCCATGGTGGGGGCAGGCGTCGATTCGTCGCCCTCCAGTGACGACACCGCCTTCTTTACCTGGCGGATCCCGAGCTTGCGCGTCTGGTCGACGTAGCCGGCGAGAAGCGTCTGGTCGCTGATGGCGTTGATGCGCCGCGGAATTCCCTGTGAAGCACGGTAGATCTTCTTCACCGCGCTGTTGAAGAACTCCACCCTGCCGTGAGCGCCTGCGACATCGAGACGGTGATAGATGTAGCGCTTCGTCTCATCGAGATTGAGATGGGTTAGCGAGCACCTCACCGACACGCGCTGATTGAGCTGCGCCATGCCGGGCATCTTGATGCGGGCCAGCAGCTCCGGCTGGCCGACGAGCACGATCTGGATGAGCTTCTCTTCGGCCGTCTCGAGATTGGACAGCACGCGTATCTGCTCGAGGAACTCCGTCGACATGTGCTGCGCCTCGTCGAAGATCGCGACGCATATGTGTCCCGCGGCGAGCTCCTGAAGCAGGAACTGGTTTAACGCGTTGAGCAGCTCGTTGCGCGATCCACCCGCTGGCACTGGCACGCGGAACTCAGTGAGGAGGGCCTGCAGCATCTCCACCCCATTGAGGAACGGATTGAAGAGCAGCGCCGAGCGGTATTTCTCGGGGTCGAGCTTGTCGAGCAGCTCGCGGCAGAGTGTCGTCTTGCCGGTGCCGGGCAGTCCGGTAAGGAGCATGAAGCCTTCCTTGCGGCTTATCCCGTACAGCAGCTCGTCTTCGGCCTGGCGGTAGCGGGCCGAGTAGAAGACGTAGTGCGGGTTGGGGGTGAGCGAAAACGGCCGCTCCGTAAGACTGTAGAACCCCTCGTACATCCCTAGAAGCCTGCCGGTGGCTGGCCGACGACGATGGTCGGCGTGATGAAGATCACCAGTTCCGACTTGTTCTCGATGTTGGACGAGCCGCGGAACAGTCCGCCGATGAGCGGCGCATCGCGGAGCAGCGGCACGCCGGTGCGTGTCTTCTCGAGGCGGTTCTGCATCAGGCCGCCGATGACGATCGTCTCGCCGGCGCGCGCGCGCACCATCGTATCCGTCTCGCGGTTCTCGACGACTGGGGCCGTCGCCGATCCGCCGTCATCCGGCAGGTCGATGCGCTCGATGCGGACGACGCTCGTGATGTGTGGGCGGATGTTCATGGTGATCGTATTGTCGGCCGAAATCTGGGGCAGCACATCGAGCACGATGCCGACCGAGATCGGCTGCGGGATGATCTGCGGGCTGAAGCCGATCGTCCCGCCATTGGGTCCGAGAATCGGCGTCCGTGTAACCGCGAAGAAGACTTCATCGGTCGTAACGTTGAACGTTGCGCGCATGTTGTTGAGGGCCGACACGCGGGGGCTCGACAGCACGCTCACCGCGCCCTGCTTCTGCAGCGCGCGCAGCACGACGTTGATCTGCGTTCCGCCGCCGCCCAGCGTGAGGGCAATCGTGCCCGTGCTCGGCGCCGTCGTCTGGGCGATGCCGAAATTCAGGTTGTTGATCTTCGATACCTGGCTCCAGTCGATGCCGAACTGGGATTCCTTGTTCAGCGCGACCTCCACGATCTTCGCTTCGATCAGCACCTGGCGCTGGACGGACGCCTCGAAGGCGGAAATGAAGGTCGCCACCTCGGCAAGCTTGGCCGGAGTTGCCGCGACGACGATGCTGCCGGCGATCGGATTGATGATCAGCTTGCGGCCGTCCTCGTCAACGCGGCTGAATGATCTTGCGCCCTGCAGGCCGCTGCCGCCAACGCTGGAGGCCGCGTTTGCCGTGGTGCCCGTGATCTCGGTCGGCTTGCTGTCGAACACCAGCGCCACGAGCGCAACGCGGATCTCGTCCCACATGTCCGCAACCGAGGAGCTTATGATCTGGTCCGCTCCGCCACCAGCTCCACCCGCAAACCCGCCGCCACCCTGATTTCCCCCAAACCCCTGCCCGCCAGAGCTCTGCAGGTTGCCGAGCCGGCGCTGGACGGTCGTGTTGGTAGATGCAAAGCGGGAGAGCGCGACGTAGTCGAGCGAGAAGATGCGGGTCTGAGCCTTGGCGCCTCCAACG